>JABHEX010000012.1 GCA_018676385.1 Akkermansiaceae bacterium | reverse complement strand
CCCCCCTAAACCGAGACGATTCTGCATTCTAAACAGCCTTTTTGTATTTTTTCGAGAATACACAAACCTTCCTCCTCGACCGAACCTCGCTATTTAATGCGCACCTGCGGAAGCAGTCTGTTCTTCTCTTTTTGAGACAGTTGGTCAGACCGAACAATCAGCGTTTTTAGTTGCTGACCCCTCTCCTACCCAGCACCGCCTTCCCCACCCTGCCCACCAAGGACCGACACTACACCCGGGCTCAAATCAAACAACTCGTCGATACCGCCGAACAATACCACGTCCAAATCATCCCAGAAATTGACGTCCCAGGACACGCCGCCGCTCTGATCCGCAGCATCCCATCGCTCGCATGCACGACAGCAACGAACAACAGATCCGCCAGTAAACTCTGCATCGGCAACCCACAAACCTATCAAGCCCTGGAAAAACTTTTCACCGAAGTTATGGACATGATCCCCGGTGACTACTGGCACCTGGGTGCCGACGAAGTCCACTATAACAACCCCCAATGCACCGCCTGCCTCGGCACCATGAAAAGCCAACAACTTGAGAACGGCACCCAACTCTACCACCACTTCATCAACCGGATGCATGACATCGTCAAAGGCAAAGAGCGCCGCATGTTTGTCTGGGAAGGGTTCAACCCAATGGGCACTCCCAAAATTCATCCCGATATCATTGTTTGCCCGTTCGACATCAAACACAAAGGGCACATGCCGAGCGACTACTTCGACGCGGGGTATACCATCCTCAACACCGCGTGGTCCCCACTCTACGTTGCCGATAACATCTACATGTGCACCCCGGAAACCATCGCCCGGTGGTCCCCCTTCATGTTTGGCGCCGGCCGCAGCCCCCAGCCGTTTGCTTACTGGAAAAAATTCAATGCAAAGACGCACCGCAACAAAATCATCGGTGCCCAGATGTGTTCATGGGACAACGAGGAGAAAGCGGAAGAAGGCATGCTTTTTGGTACCGGCCCAGGATTCCCCGAATACGGTCGACCCGCCCCCCGCCTCCCGATTATGGCCGAGCGCGTCTGGACTGGCACCCAGACCACGGCCAAGAGCCTGCTCGAACGCACCGGCGCCAGTTATTGGTAGCCTAAAAGGCTCAGAGGAAGACCGACTCCAGGCGGGCATGAAAGTGGCCTTCACTATAAATCGTTAGATTGATGAGGTATACCTATCAGCGCTAGTTCGCCTGAAAATAACCTTTGGAAAAATCCAGAAAATACCCCCAGTCCTGCTCGGTCAGATTGTGCACACCGCGGCGGATGTGATAACCCGTCGCCCCGACATGTCGAGGTGAATCCAATGCGGGCATGTTCGTATTTTTGATGTGTTTGATGCCGAAGAGATCATAGATGGGTGCCGCCCCGATCAGTGAGGTGTATTCGCCGCGAGGATCAGCCCACAGATCCTTGTCCGCACTCACCACATAGACAGCACGTGGTGCGATAAGACCGATCAGTTGGTGCTGATCAATGGGCAGCTCATTTTCGCGTCCACCGTATGTTTTAAAACGCTTGCAAAACCAGTGTGGAAAATTCCCGGTGATTCGATCTACCGTCTCTCCATAGGCACGCCTTGAAAGCGCGGCGCCGCCGCAGCCGGAGTTATTGCTATAAGCGACCTTGAACCGTTCATCCTCAGCGGCTGCCCACAGCGCGGTTTTTCCGCCTCTGGAATGCCCGACGACGGCCGTTCGTTTTGGATCAATTTCAGGCTGCTTGATGGTAAAGTCCAGCACCCGACTCGCCCCCCACCCCCAGGCTGATAGAGAACCCCACCGGGCATTTTGATCTGAATCAGGATCTTCTAACATCGCTCGAATTCCCTTCTTATAGCCATCTCGTTTATCCGGATCAACATCCGAGGTATGGAATGCCACTGTGGCATAACCACTGCGTATAATTTTTTCAACCGGCCAGAACGGATCAAATTTATCCACCGCTTTATCGAGCGGGATCAGATACCGATTATTAATTTGCACAATGACTGGCACCGGAGATTCAGAGGATGCAGATTTGGGAATGACGATCACAAAGTCAAACGAGTGCGTCTTTCCACGTGCAGAAATCGTCGCTCGAATCTGGCGTGCTGTTGCCCCGATACCGAATGCGTTCTCTCTTTTTCCGACCTCTTTATAATCGACCTGATACTTGGTGCTTGGACGGACTCCATAGACATGCTCACGAAACGTCTTCAGCAACATCGGCCGATGTGCTTTCCACTCCTTCGCGGTTTTGATCGATTTCCCGTCGATTGTTTTGAGTGAATCAGGAAGCTGATACTTCGGCACCTGCGATTCCTCGTAATTGATGCCGGCGCGCCTCTTGGTCTTCCATATTTCAACCTGTTGGAGGTCCGCTTGCCACCCAGATTTTTCAGATGCAGGCTCCGCATCAACGGGCAAGACCCAGACGATCGACGCAACAATGATGAGCTTATAAATCGCGTTCTGTAGGTTCAACAATTTCATTTGAATCGACCCTACTACTCAAGCTATCAGAGTCAATTATTCATTCTTTCTTCTCGGGCATTCGGAAGTCAGAAAAGGAGAAAATACGCGGTGCCCTGCGTTTTCCGTTGTTAGAAATAAACACGAGGCTGCGGCTACGGGGATCGTGCCGCCACCGGCTTTCACAGAGTGGGTGCAGATGCTTATCTCCCTTGATGGTGAAATAGAGCTCGACGGGATAGTCACCGCTTCCCCGGCGTGGCTCGCCCACGCGCTCGCGGGTCCGTGGCTTTATATCGAACTTCTCGGAGCCCACCTTGCCACCTACGCGTTTCTCCGTGAGGTTGAACCAGAGCATCTGGCCGCGCGAAAGCTTCGTGGAATCCGCGCTGACTGCCTGGACGTTGATGGGAGCCACTTCATTTTTCGGATTGCTAGTCAGGATCAGATACAGATCCTTGGTTGTCTCTGGCATTTTCACCGATGGCGCACCTTCCGGAATCTTTTTAAGGTCAGTTGGCGGGGTTAGGTAAAAACGCAGATTCAGGTTTCCATCCGGTAATTTATAGACCGGTGAAAGATTCATCCGCGGAAGCTCGACCTCCCTGATTTCCTTACCATCAAATAAATACAGCGTCTTTGGAGCACTGGCTGGGCGGTTGAGAAAAACAATACGACAACTGCGAGCGGAAACCACTTCCGCCAGAGCTGTGAAAATTAATAGGCAACTGATGATGCGGCAAATTTGAGACATCGAATAAAAAATACAGGATGGTGAGTTTCGGATTTGTATCCCGGAGTTAGACTTCATCCGGGCTGAGCCAACGGAAGGAAATCATCTCAAAGCGCCGTCCAAATATTTTATTCGCAGCTCTCTGGGGCACTCCAGTTATATCGGCCTCCTCGCTATTATCGACAAAATTTTTCGTGCGTCTCACAGTAGCTTCACACCATGCACGTGCATTGACTGTTCCGTCAGCACCCACGGATTCGCCGTAGGCACGGATGGTGAAGGTATCGTCACGGGCGGAGAGCACGGGTGCCAGTGGTCGCAGGATATCCGCCTGCCGCGTCCACCCAGGAAGACCATAGGAGCTATGGCCTACCGCCGCCTCAGGGAATGAATATTCAGGATCTCCTAGCGGGTTAGCAACCGAGGCGTTTGATTCATTCTGAAGATCTTCAAAAGGATTCAAGGAGCTGTTCTCAGCGAGCGTATTAAGTGCAGCTTGGATGGCTCCAGCCAGTGCCAGTTCCTGCTCTGAAGTCGCTGCCGTGAGCTGACGGTTCACGAACTCAGACAGGGAAAGAAAAGGTCCGCGCAGCCGCACCTGCTTAACAACTTCCTCGGCAAGCATGTCAAGCATGGGTCCGTCAAGCACACGGTACCCGGTGAATTCAGTGGTGAATGCATACTCACCCGCCCTAACTGCCCCAGCCTTCTCATCCCCGGCGACACCGGACCTAGGGAATGCATAATCCGTTGGTTCGGACAAAACAACACGATCACCTGTAGCATTCAAGTGGGGGATTTTTTGGTTGCGGGCGTGACCAAGAAGCGCACGCCATGCCTTGACCGAGGTGGAATTCACATTGAACATGCCCTCCACCTCCAGTCTTGATGCCACTGTTTTCCAAGAATCGACGGGTTCCACATGATCCGCATAACGTGTCGCTGCATCACCGGCATTACCTGCCTGATCCTCACGGACAGGTCGGTATGCCAGGTTTGCTAGTTGGGTTTCCCCTTGGACGAATGCCTTGTAGGTACCCTCGTGAGTGCCTCCTCCCGATCCAAAACCATCTGGCTGGGGTGCAATCGATGAAACGAACCAGTCATCGAAGAAAACGTGATTCAAGATGTAGGAGTCGTCATATTGCAGGTTTTTTTGGGCTGT
>JABHEX010000159.1 GCA_018676385.1 Akkermansiaceae bacterium | reverse complement strand
TCAGATCGTCTCGACGTACTCTGGCACAATGGTAAAGCATTCCACTATTACCACCCAACTGTCAATCTGCTCAGCGGCATCCATGGCACTGGCTGCACACTATCATCTGCTATTGCCGCGAATATAGCTCTAAAATTACCCATTGAGCAATCCGTTGAGGCAGGCATCAGCTACGTGCAAAAACTTATTGTTACAGCAAATAAATGGCGTGGATTGGGACAAGATGTTCGATGTCTGGGTTGGTAGATTATCTTGGTAGTAATTTATAGCGAGCATGATTTACTTGGTCTCTATCGCAATCACACCATCCCAATCTGGGGCTGGCACCTCAACTTCAAATAACAATCGCCGATAAAATTTTGCAACTCCCGCAAAATGGGATTCATCGTTAATTTGCTCAAGTAGCTCATTAGCACTCACCCAATCACCCGAAGTATATTTATTCACAACTAATTGCATCACTGTATTTTCCTCAGGTATTACCGATGCTGGTGTCCAGAGAGACACACCACCATCGCGCCCCATGACGCGAACCTTAGCAACGTAAATCCAATTGGAATTATTATAAAACTTCTCAGCTACTGTGGCCGATACGAGTAGGTCAACCCCCAGAGCTTTGGTCAAACCCTCAATCCGAGAAGCCAAGTTAACAGCGTCACCAATAACGGTGAAATCTGTGCGTTGATCTGAACCAACCTCGCCCACAATCGCCTCGCCATGATGAATCCCAACCCCTATCCGAAATGGCTTCAAACCGTCGGCCTCCCATGATTTATTCAGCTCACCAAGCACATCTAACATTTTTTGTGCGGCCAATACAGAATGGTTTAACTGGTTGTCTATATCAGATTCTCCTAATTCACCCCATGTCGCCATGATCGCATCCCCAATAAATTTATCCACAGTGCCGCCATGTGAAAAAATAACCTCTACCATACGCTCCAAGTATGTGTTGAGCTGCGTGAACAACTCACCGGCATCCTGTTCCTCTGAACGATGAGTGAAGCCACGAATATCTGTAAACAACACAGTAACCTCACGGCGATTACCTGACGCCGCCTTATAATAACCCTCGGGCGCACGTATGATAGCATCAGCAACATCTGGGGACATTGATCTACGCAAATGCCGATGAAGCTGCTGGCGCCGGGCGCGCTCTGACATGGCTTGCCAAATAATAGCACACAGCAGACCAAGTCCATAAGCCGATAACGACGCCATGCTACCAATCAAACGCTGTCGATGATCCACTAAAGTTTGCTCTAGATAGAACCAAAAAATTCCTCCTAAGATAATTGCAGCCCCTATGATCCATGTTCGATTCAATATAAAACAAACAATAAAACTAAGCACAAGACCCAGCAGGACAAACATCGTAATACGTCTTCTGTCATTAGCCCCATAATCACTATACCACGCATCTTCCAGCAAAGCGGTTAGAACGTGCATATGTAATTGCGCACCCAAAATAGGGCCCGACGGTGTTTCATGACTATCTTGAAATAAAGGTGAAGCCGGCCCAATAAATACAATCTTGTCCTTAAAAAAATCACCATTTGCATAGCGTGACTCCCAAATTTCAGGAACAAAAACTGTATAGTAGCTGCGCGCCTTGTAAACCTGATCCGCATTCTCTCCCTTAATGCGCGCCATACGAAAACGTTTTTGCCGCCCTGAAGTCGTGACACCTATCTTTTCAGCTGCAACTGATGCCAAAGATTGAAATACAGGTTCATCCGGATGTTCGTCCGCATGGTTGGCAGCACTCAATGTTTTGTAAAAATGAGCGCGCCTAACAATACCATCTTGGGCATGAGGCCAGAAATTAACAAACCCGATCGCTGTCTCATTACCCAAAGGTCCGAGCAAAGCATCTAAGGGTTCTACAACTCGCATCTGACCTCCATCTTCACCGGGTATAAATGCTGATGACAGAACAATCTTATCACGATGCCTCGCAATGGCTTCCGCAAGAGCCTTGTCGCCATCGACTGATGACCGTTGAGCAATTATTAGATCCACCACAATTAGTTTGGCTCCAGCACCTGCAAGACGGTCAATCATTGCCGCATGCACTGAACGATCCCAAGGCCATGCTGAAGACATTTTATCTAACACGGGATGACTTCGGATCACCTCATCAGAAATACTATCGAGCTGCATACTATCGGCGTCAACACCCAGAAAAACAATATCTTTACGCGGCTGAAGCCCATGATCGTTTCTAACGAAGTAATCCTCAATCAAACGCGTTTGCTTATTAAGAACTTCACCAGTAAACGGAAAAACCCACAACAAGGCTGATAGACTAACACCCATAAAACAAGCGAGTAAGCGTTTTGCAACGCCGCCCCCCATTGAAAATTTCCCATTTTGTTGTTGTTTGCTTGTCATAACCTACAGCGTGGTCGTATGGTGTAATGTACAAATTCATAAAACCACGACAACCACCATTAGACCATGCGAAAAATCGTCACGTATATCACATACCTCACATTAACTAACTCTTCTGTATTTGCTATTGACGCACTATCACCTATCCAACGCTTCTTGGGGAGTGACTATGATCCTGAAGAATACAGTGATCTGGATCTGGATCAACAAAAGCGGTTTGCTCCCTTTAGTCCTGCAGACAGTGATCTTGGACATCAACTCATACTTCAGCGCAACCCAATGCGCGCTCCCATTCGAGCGGATCTATCTACAAATATCTTCTGGACCAATAATACTGCCAGCACCCGCAACAACAAAGATGAAGGGTTCTTGTGGCAGACCAAAGCACTTGCCACGTGGAAACCGCGTATCGGTAACAATTTGTTTGCTGATTTCTACCTCAGTCAAAATGTTTACCGCTATGATTCACCAAGCTCCCTGAACTTTGAGCGCACTGATGCACGTATCGGCTTAGTTAAGGCGACTCCTGATTTTTTCGATATGGTCTTCTACGCACGATACGAATACGCTCGGGTAACTGCAGGATCAATTTCTGATAGTATTTATTCGGCAGAACGAATTCGATTAGGTGCGCACAAGGTGTTGCTTAGCACTCCCAAACATACCATTCATGCGGCATTCGACTACGCGTATAATATGGATACAATTCCAGATCGTTTAGATAGAGACGAATACGGTGCGTATGTAAGCTACAGCTATCGTATAACAGACAAAATCAGAGCCGTCCTTTACTATCAATACTCACTCTACGATTATGATCAATTTAACAGAGAAGATAACAACCAACTGCTAGGCGCAGAACTATATTGGCAGTTAACAAAGTCAACCAGGCTTCAAGCATCATTTACCCACGTTAATAACGATTCCAACCTTGCGAATGGTGTGGCTGACTACGACAGCATTCAGGGGGGATTAGGTATTGGCTTTACTACAAAATTTTAATTTTCGCATCATAGTGACAGACATCCGTCAAAAAAAACAAACAACGCCATGAAAAAAATTCTAATCATCACTGTAATTAGCTCAATCTTGCCATCACTAGCACAGGCCGAATCGTTACAATCCGCCAAGGTTACCACTAAAATTAACGACGTCCGTATTTATCAAACCAAACAATCAGGACGACAAGCAAAGGTAGGCGACACAGTTAGTGGACACACATCCGTGCAAACTGGAAGACGCTCCCGTGCCGAACTCACATTCCAAGACAAAACTCTGACGCGAATAGGCGCCAACTCTACTTTCAGTTTCCGCCAAGGGAGCCGTGATATCAACCTAAATTCAGGTTCCATATTACTACAGGTCCCAAAAAATGCGGGAGGTGCTACGATCCGTACCGCTACCATCACAGCCGCTATTACTGGAACGACAATTTTGGCCGAGTATAATACTGGCAATTGGATCAAGTTCATTACATTAGAAGGCACAATCTATCTGAACTTAAACACGCAGAAAAATATCTTTGGAAAGCCCAAAAAAGTTAAAGTGCCTGCTGGATCCATGTGCATCATACGACCCGGCGGTGAATTCATCAACAAACCAGTAGACGTCGATATCAAGCTATTGCTCAAAACATCACTGCTGGCCGGAACCAAACAATTTGGCAAACTACCCCCAGAGGCTCAAAATGAAATTAACAAAGCAATCGCAAAACAAGATCTGCTGAAGAGCAAAGGCATCTTATTAAATCAGAACAGCATCACCCGCCTCACATGCTCAGGCGCTACGATGCACCAAAATATTCAGCGTGATGTTTACCAAAAACCAATGGTAACTGATAACATGACTCCCCCGATTGACAACGACCACGACCACGACAACAACGACAATGATCATTATCACAAGGGCCACGGCTATGGCCATGATCATGATTAGCACATGCCCACGCAAATATGGCAAACTCTGAGATTCACCCTGCAGTCAAATGTGTCTATGAATAACTGATGTCCGAACAAGATCATGATTACGAGTTGGTCGCAGCAGCTCTGCAGGGCGATGCTGATGCCTGCTCACAAATCAGCAATAGTGAGACAACCCGCTGGCTACATGCAGTTTTAATGAAACGCGGAGCAAGTGATACTGAAGCTACTGATTTGACGGCCGACCTCATCGCAGACTGCTTTGGCGCAAAGGAGGGCAAGCCTCCACTACTTGAGAAATATAACGGCAAAGGAAAATTACGCGCATTTCTGACACGTGCGGCAATCAATCGACTTATCGACCTGAAGAGGCACCAGAAATTTGAAGGCCAGCTTCCCGAACACCTTCGTGAGTCGAGTGCCACTGATGAATTTGATTTAGTAGCTGGTGATACAGTCACTGAGCCAGAGCAAGATCATCTTGTTGAATTACTGCGCGACGCCTTACTGCACGCGTTTAGCAAATGTGACCCCCTACATCTAGTGCTTATGCGCTTGGTTGTAGTTCACGGTGTTCGTCAAGACTTGGTCGGCCATTTATTCGGCTGGAGCCAGTCAAAGGTTAGCCGAGCAATCAACTCTGTAATGACAACAATCAAAGAGGAAACAATGGAAGAAATCCTGCGAACTGACCCATGGCTAGACCTTGAATGGGACGACTTTTTGAATCTATGCCGATCATCCACAAGCTTTTTTGTAGGTGCCCCAAGCCAGCAAGAACGTGATCGTTCAAATATTCATGTAAAATAAATATTCAAAAATTGTGAATACCCAACCGCTAAAATCGTCAACCAAGCGCACTAACTAACGTAACACACATCATATATGCATTCCAATCTACCAAGCGGGGAAAATTTTGCCACCATTTCGGCTTTCCTCTCAACATTTGCCCCTGAAGTATCAGGACGCAGCTCCGATGAAGTAACACCATTTCTTAAGCAAAAACTTCAGTCGCTGGCCGCCGGAGAGCTCAATGAGGAGGAAGCGAGAAACATCTCCCAAGATTTGCTTGCCAACGAAAACGCTATGCAAACACTTGCAGGCCTCATCATCAAGCATCCTTAATACCTCCAGAGAAATGTATCTGGACGACGCCACACGCGCCCTCATTGAGGAAATTCTCCGTAGGTCATGCACCCAAATCAGCTGCCCTAATAGCGCTCTCTGGATTGCAGAAGCAGATCACCTACTCCCTATCGTCGGCTACGGCCCGCATGCATCAAATTTTATCGGAGAATATCGCCACCCGCTTAGTGAGGGGATCATCAGTATGGTTCATGCTTCGGGGCAGCCGTTTTGCGAAAACAACATCTCAGCCAATCCACAACATAGTTCACGGCTTGACCTACAACTTAGCATTCAGACCGAGGCCATGATCGCTGTGCCGATTATCTCACGTGGCACCATTTTCGGCGTCATCACTTTCGTTCACACATCCGTAGCGAACAAGACACAACAGGTGTTAGCATTCAATCACAACGACTTGGCAGAGACAGAATTTAGCTCAATTCTCATCGGGCGAATCCTCGACTCCATGGAATAATATTGACCTCGCCGCTGGTTTCTCTAAACACCGCGCCGTCAATTACTTTCCACCATGAGCCAAGAAACCATCATTTACACCAAAACAGACGAGGCCCCTGCACTTGCAACTTATTCTTTCTTGCCCATCGTTGAGGCTTTCACCAAGACCGCTAAGGTCAATGTGGAAACCCGCGATATCTCACTGGCTGGGCGTATTCTTAGCCAATTCCCTGATAGGCTAGGTGCTGATCAACAGGTGTCAGACGCTCTAAACGAACTAGGTGAATTGGCCAAAACTTCCGAAGCAAATATCATCAAGCTTCCGAATATTTCCGCATCTGTTCCGCAGATGGAGGCCGCCATTTCGGAACTTCAATCCAAGGGATATAATATTCCAAACTACGAGGACGCCGAGGAAATCTACGCGAAAGTGAAGGGCTCCGCCGTGAATCCAGTGCTACGTGAAGGCAATTCTGACCGCCGCGCCCCGAAAGCCGTAAAAGAATACGCCAGAGCCAACCCGCACCGCATGGGCCCATGGTCATCTAGCTCCAAATCCCACGTATCATCGATGGACGCAGGTGATTTTCGCTCCAATGAAAAGTCAGTCACCATCGAGCAGCCAACAGATGTAAAAATCGAATTTACTGCGACTGATGGCACCACTACCGTGCTCAAAGAATCAGTGCCTCTTCAAGATGGTGAAATCATCGATGCGACGCGTATGAGCAAAAAAGCTCTCGTCAAGTTCCTCACTGAACAAGTGGCAGATGCTAAATCCAAGGGAGTTCTTTTCTCTCTGCACATGAAAGCAACGATGATGAAAGTCTCCGACCCCATCATCTTTGGTCATTGCGTTGAGGTGTTCTTCAAAGAAGTGTTCGAAAAACACACCGACACCCTCAATAATCTCGGCGTTGATCTCAAAAATGGATTTGGTGACCTACTTTCCAAAATTGAATCGCTCCCAGCCGATCAAAAAGCCGTTATTGAAGCTGACATTCAAGCAGCTTACACAAACGGCCCCGACCTCGCGATGGTAAACTCAGATAAGGGTATCACTAACCTTCATGTTCCAAGCGACGTCATTGTAGACGCATCAATGCCCGCCATGATTCGCGCCTCAGGGCAGATGTGGAATAAAGAAGGGAATCAGCAGGACACCAAGGCGGTCATTCCTGACTCCTCATACGCCGGCATCTACGAGGCGACGATCGATTTCTGTAAAAATAACGGTGCTTTTGACCCGACAACTATGGGAACAGTGCCAAACGTAGGCCTCATGGCTCAAAAAGCTGAAGAATATGGCTCTCACGACAAAACTTTCGAGATCCCCGCCAACGGCACCGTTTCTATTATCGATTCAGATGGTAATACACTCATTTCCCATGAGGTTGAGCAAGGCGATATCTGGCGTGCATGCCAGGTGAAAGATGCACCAATTCAAGACTGGGTTAAGCTAGCTGTGAATCGTGCGCGCGCTACTGACACACCTGCCGTTTTCTGGCTCGATGAAACACGCGCTCACGACGCCCAGCTCATCAATAAAGTTGGCCAATACCTCGGCGATCATGATACCGATAATCTCGAAATCCACATCATGTCACCTATCGAGGCCACCGAATTCACTCTCACTCGTTGCAAAGCTGGCGATGACACTATATCCGTTACCGGTAACGTCTTACGTGATTACCTCACCGACCTTTTTCCCATTCTCGAGCTC
This sequence comes from Akkermansiaceae bacterium, assembly GCA_018676385.1. Taxonomy (GTDB): domain Bacteria; phylum Verrucomicrobiota; class Verrucomicrobiia; order Verrucomicrobiales; family Akkermansiaceae; genus Oceaniferula. The sequence goes on along the minus strand of JABHEX010000159.1, from coordinate 2,840 downwards.
GGCACCTCCGCCAAAATGCTCTCCATCGTTCCTCTAATGAATGGTGGCGGTCTGTTCGAAACCGGAGCTGGCGGCTCTGCCCCAAAGCACGTTCAACAATTCCAAGAGGCAAACTACCTTCGCTGGGACTCTCTCGGTGAGTTCCTAGCGCTTGCCGTTTCCCTCGAACACCTCGCTGAAAAATTTGGTAATGTTAAAGCAAAAGTACTAGGCGAGTCACTTGATACCGCCACCGGAAAATTCTTACTCAACGACAAATCACCCACTCGAAAGCTTGGTGGCATCGATAACCGCGGCTCGCATTTCTATCTCGCACTCTATTGGGCAGAAGCTCTTGCCGCACAGTCAGATGATACTGATCTCTCCACCACCTTCGAGCCTATTGCTAAGGCATTGTCAGAAAACGAGGCGACCATAACTAATGAGCTCATTAGCGTGCAAGGCAAGGCAGTCAACACTAACGGCTACTATAAAGTCGATGACTCAATCACCTGTGACGCTATGCGACCCAGTCAGACGCTCAACCAGATTGTCTCGAGTATCTGATCCTTGATCTCACTCAAACTCATGCTTCATGTTCTCATTGACAGCTTGAGTCATCTGAAGCGTATTGTAATCACTGATTATGAAATACGCGCTGGCTCTCATTACATCCATTTTCCTAGCTCTCTCACTAATTGCTGCGCAGCCTGAATTGGTTGAAAGCAATGAGATCCCAGCGATCCAAATCACTCCAGATACTAATTTAAAAGTATTTGCCGACCAGAAATCGCACGGTGTAACAGCGCCAACTGCATTAACTATTGATGAAAAAGGTCGCGTGCTGATCACAGAGACGTGGCGGTTTGGAGACAACTTGGGCATCGATGACAACCGCCGCCGCAGGCACTGGCTACTCGATGACATCGCTTCGCAATCGACCGATGACCGGTTGGCCATGTACAAAAAGTGGCACCACAAACACCCACCTGAGACATACACAAAAATCCCCGAAAAAATCCGTATGCTGGTGGATAAAAACGGCGATGGCGTAGCGGATAATCACACCATCTTTGCTGATGGCTTTAACGCACCTCTTGACGGCACCGCAGCGGGGATTTTTTCATACAACGGCAATGTTTATGTTGCCTGTATCCCCCACATCTGGCTACTCAAAGATACCAATGATGATGGCGTTTCCGATTCCCGCAAATCAATCCAAGATGGATTTGGCGTTCGCATCTCGCTATCGGGTCACGACCTAAACGGCTTCGCACTCGGGCCCGACGGCAGGATTTATGCCACCATCGGTGACCGAGGCTTTAATATTAAAACCAAGGAAGGAAAGCACTACGCCTACCCCGATCAAGGAGCCATCTTGCGCTTCGAGCCTGACGGATCAAACATGGAAGTTTTCCAAACTGGACTGCGAAACCCCAAAGAAATAGCGTTCGATCAGTTTGGCAATCCAATCACAGTAGACAATAACTCGGATCAAGGCGACCAAGCACGTATCGTCTACCTCATGGAAGGCGCAGACGCTGGCTGGACGATGGATCACCAAGTCATGCACACGTTTAACCGTGAGGCAGGATTTAAAAAACGACCAATCAACCGCTGGATGCAGGAACAGATGTGGCAGCCACTCACGGCAAAAAACAAACACATCCAGCCTGCCTATATTCTACCACCACTCATGAATCTGACCAACGGCCCGTCAGGACTCACTTATCACCCAGGCCCGCTATCCTATCCCGGCAAACAGGGGCACTTTCTGATTTCTGACTACAAAGGCGCACCAGAAAGATCTCGTATCCACTCCTTCGCTGTCACTAATGACGGCGCCGGAATGCGGGTAACAGATAACTATATTTTTAACGACGGAGTCGCCGTCACCGATCTGGAATACGGATACGACGGGAAAATCTATGTCACAGATTTCATCGAAGGTTGGGCCACTAAAAACCAAGGTCGAGTTTACACACTCACCAGAAAAGGCACACAGAACAATAGCACGATTAAGAGTGTCAAAAACCTCATTACCAAAAATTTCACAAAAATTTCTGACACTCACTTGGTTTCGCTACTCAAGCATCCTGATATGCGTATTAGACTCCGTGCTCAATACACACTAGCAAATGCGAAAAAAATATCTCTGCTAGAGAAATCCATTCGCGCAAATAAAGACAACGTCATTGCTCAACTTCATGGTATATGGGGCCTAGGTATGATTGCTCGCAAGGCTGATCCCGCTGCTACTGCCCGACTTATTTTCCACGCCCACCAAAGTCACCCGCTTGAACTGAAAGCAAGTATCGCAAGATGTCTCGGTGAGGTTACCTCCGTAGACAAAGTAGATGCCGCCCTCATGCACCTTCTACAGGACAAATCCCCACGCGTGCAATCATTCGCGGCTATCGCTTTAGGAAAAAGAAAACATCACCCGGCATTTGATACTCTCGTAAAGCTTATTGCCAAAAATAACGACCAAGACGTGTTCCTGCGTCACGCTCTCGTGATGGGGCTGCTCGGCACTGGCACCGAAAAACAGATTGCTGCTCTTAATCGCCACAACTCCTCCGCCGTGCACCTTGCTGCTGTCGTGGCACTGCGAAGACACGAGAGCCCTGAAATCGCTAAGTTCATTGGCAAGTCACATGCCGTCAAAAATGAGGCAATCCGCGCCATTCATGACCTCCACATTGAATCAGCACGCAAAAAAGTCGCAGAAATCCTGCCACGCTACGCAAGCACTTTAGGTGGGGTCAATGAGTTTACACCCATGATGCAACGCCGCTTGCTCCATTCAGCATACCGCATCGGAGGCGACAAAAATATTCACGCACTCCTCACTTTTATTG
>JABHEX010000158.1 GCA_018676385.1 Akkermansiaceae bacterium | reverse complement strand
GTAATTTTGTTTCTGAAAATAAAGTAAACCGTGGCTACAATCCAGGTGTGGGACCATTTGACGCCCAAGGTAACTATGTCGAGCGCTGGGCAGATGATCAGCGTAAAGGTAGCTGGTGGCGTAAGAGTTCGACGATAGATATCAACAGCGTAGCATCCAATACAACCCCTGTTCCCAAACCAACTGAAACCAACAACCGCCCCAACCCACTACGCGGAACGTCTTTAGCTAACACGCCTCGTCCGAAACCCAAACCTACCGTCAAGGTTAAACCAAAACGCAAGGCTCCCATTCGTCACACCATCAAAAAAGGCGATACACTGTGGGCCCTCTCAAGAAGATATAACACCACAGTTACTGCCATTCAGCGCGCCAATGGTCTAAAAGGAACTAATTTAAAGATTGGTCGCCGCCTGCTGATTCCCAGATATTAAATTGTAAATATCAATCAAAGGTTGACCAATCACATCATTTCCAATTACTGTTCTCTTGAACAGTAATTGGAAATGGATCTCACCTCACTATTTGTTGATTTTGACGCCTACTTTGCTTCTGCAGAGCAACATATGCAACCATCGCTTCGCGGAGCTCCCGTCGGAGTGGCACCTATATTAGCGGAAAGCTCTTGCTGTATTGCAGCAAGCTACGAGGCAAAGGCACATGGCATCAAAACCGGAACTCGTGTGAGTGACGCGCGGATACTATGCCCAGGTATCCAAATAGTAGAAGCACGGCCTACGAAGTATGTAGAACTACATCACCAACTAGTGGCAGCAGTAGAATCGTGTATTCACGTCGAAGCAGTATTATCTATCGATGAAATGTGGTGCTGGCTTCCTTATAACCTACGAGAGCCACAAACCGTAGAAAAAATTGGACTCGATATCAAACGGGCGATCCACGATCAAGTAGGTCCTTGGATTAACGGTTCAGTAGGTGCTGCATCTAACAAATGGCTTGCTAAAATGGCATCGAAGATGCGCAAACCAGATGGACTACTCATTATCAATCACGATGACCTTCCTGAAATCCTCTACGACCTCGAGCTACGTGACATACACGGCATTGGACGCGGCATGGAACTACGTCTGCACGCCCACGGTATCCATGACGTACGTGCGCTCTGTAATGCAACACGACAACAACTTCACACTGCATGGGGTGGCGTAGAGGGAGACCGAATCTGGTTCCAGATGCGCGGCAAAGAGATTCCTGAGGCAGAAACTATACGCCGGAGTATTGGCCATAGCCATGTGCTCCCTCCAGAAAAACGCCATCCCGACGGCGGCCTACAAGTGCTACATAAACTCACCCAGAAGGCGGCACAGCGGCTGCGTAGTCACGGAATGTTGACGTGCAGCTACGATCTCTCAATTTCATACCTCCGCGGAGGCAGGTGGTCTAATGAAATAGTGTTAGAAGCCACTGATGACTCCCTGATGCTTGCACGCGCGGCCAGCCACCTCTGGAAACAACGTCCACACCATGCCGAACACCTGATCAAGGTATCCATGGTGTTAGGTCGTCTCACCCACGTTGACAATTACACCCCATCATTATTCACCGATGAAAAGGAGCACCCTGTTCAAACCGAAAAAACAAACCATCAAGTGCTCAACGAATCGATGGATAAACTGGTGCAGAAATTTGGCAGACAATCCATTTACATCGGCGGTGCCCACAACGCTATCGAAGCCGCTCCGATGCGTATTTCCTTTGGCCACATCCCGGATCTGGATGTGGAGAAAGACTGACTACCTCACTCAAAAAATTTCTCATTGGGGTCGAAGCTTATGCTGAGTAAAAGTTGCTCGAGCAGGGGATTGGGTAAATCTAAAGACCAACTCCATCGTCAGGTGAAGTGGAGCCCCATTTTTTTACTAAACTCGCAGCTGTTTCTAGCATATCCGGTTGGCAGCCCTGCAGCCACACCTTTAGCTCCGATTGAATATCTGATTTCTCAATCTCATTCATCAGCTCATCGCTACTGGTGCAGTTGGCGAAAATTTCAACCATCTGCTGCTGCGAAGCGGCGAGTTCTTCATCGATATAGGGTTTATCCATTAGCGACTATTGATTTGAGAGTGAGAAAGTCTTTACGAAATTGCTCGAATTGATGCTCTTGAAGAGTGTTTCCCAGTCTCTCAAGAAATACGACTTCTACATCAGGGCAGCGAGGAAGTACATGCTCGAGTAATGAAAAGACTTCGGCTGGCACATCATCGTCGTGAGTATCTCGTCGAATAGGGGAATTCGAACTAGCGGTCGGCGCCCATGAGCCTCCGCTAACATGAATCTCACGGACCAAGTGGAATGGGTAATTGTCTAATAACTCAGCGGGCGATAAGTTAAAGTTACACAGCTGGCAATATATATTGTGGAGGTCGAGTAATAGAAATCCATTAGCTGGAGTAACAATTTTTTCAAGAAATTCATGTTGTTGCAGTGCGTCATCAATCGATAGTGCCAACGCTAGGTTTTCGATACCCAATGGGCAGGGAGCGACCTCTGCAAGTTGTGAAAATCGTTCTCTTCCCAGCTTAAGAGTGCTATTGGTTAAGGGAACGGGTAAGGGAGCACTGCGGTGGAAGTCACCAGCGGTCATAAAACCAAAGTGCTCGGTATGGTGGAGGTATTGGTGACGTGTGACTTCCTCTCTAAATTGATCCAACCAGCCTTGCTGACGATCAGTCCATTCCGCGGAAAGTAATGAAAAGTGCACTCCGTGGCCAGTTAGGCGTCCTGCTTCAGAGTAGACATTGATCAAGTTAGAGAGCCAATCTCTGACTCCATTTTTCCAACCTGTGTCAAAGCTCCATTCTAGAGCCTCAACATCGCCAGCTTCAATTAAAGGCATGGATGCCTGTAAGAACTGAGTCTCAGGCATTAACGAAAGTCCGACGTGAGGCATGGATTTTATTGAAGCGTTTTAGCCAAGTCCGCAACCAGGACAGCCGTTTGGGTCATGCGGTGGTATTGGCCGCTTAGCCTGTGCAGCCTTTGCTTTTTCTTGAGCAATGATAGCCACATACGCCTTGTTAAATTCTTTGGCGCTAAGTTTACCATCCTTATTGATGTCAGCTTCAGTGAAAAAGCCCTTTGCTGTCTTGTGTTTTGGCCTCACTACGACATGTTTTGCTTGGATAGGAGGATGTGGGTAAACTGTAGGGCGAGGTTGGCCGTTCTCAGCAGCTGCTGAGCCTAAACCAACAACGGTAGCTGAAATTCCTGCAGAAACGGCAATGGTTTTGAGCGTGTTTGATGATATTTTCATAGGTTTTAGTTAATTCATCCTCTATTGCGGTGCAAGCAGGATTTCGTGACAATTAATTCTACTTTTTAAAAGAAAAAGTAAAATCACTACACAGGGAGTCTCTCGTATCGGTCTTTTAACTCAGCCTTCCACTTATAAAAAAGGTCAGATCGCGGATCTGAACGTGGAGGGGGATTAACCCTAGGGAGGGCGGACATTCTTGTCCACAGCAGAGGATGTGTGAGGTCGATCAGCTTGGGTTGCCGGCGGACAAGAATGTCCGCCCTCCCTAATCCCGAGCAACGAAGATCGCGAGACTCAGTATTCCCCCGATGATCCAGAGCCACATTGAACTTGAAACAAAGTAGGGGAGAAACATAAGCCCAAACCCGAGTAATTTAGGCTGCCAGAGATCTTTCCATTTCCCATACGCCACGTAGACCATCCCAAAAGATCCGAAAATAACCCAAGCAAGAATATCGTAAGGATCAAACATTAGTTTTCAAAGGTGACTTCGCCCCATCGCTCAGGGATATGCATGTTTACAACCCCTTGTGGGCTCCAAACCCAATTATCTTCTGGATGTTGCTGGTCCTCAGGATTAAGACCTGCACATAGGTCAGCTCCATGTGGCGGTATTCTGATATACTTGCCATCAATGACTTCATGTTGCCACTGAACACGCGAAAAATTAATTTTCCACATGTCTCCAGCTGATGGTGGTGTGTCACGACCTCGATTATACTTGGCAAGATCATTCCATGGAAACGCGATCTCAACAGACCAGCCTTCATTTTGGGTAAAGGGATCGTTGAGGGTACCATTCACACCTACCTTATGGATTAGGCCGGGTAAGTTGCAGCCAAGGATCGGCACGCCCCCTTCGCTGTATGGTTTAGGCAAGCTTAGCTCCCAGATAGTACCAAGAGCATTTATCTCAAGTTCGTAATAATTCTTAGAGTCTCCATCAGGATCAATAAAGACTTCGAAATCGTTGTCATTGAACATGATTTCGTTCTGCTTGGTGATCGTCCCCCAGACATGTGGCTCCACCATTTCAGCGGCAACATAGAAATAAGTATCGTCCCACGCCATTTTGGCACGAGTACGAAATCTGGGCTTTAACTCAGTATCTCCTGTGATGTCCTGAAAGTCATCGGTCCATGGCACATCCCGCCAAGCTGGGTCTGTTATAAAGCCGTCCAATCGGAGTGGTGCGGCAACACGTGGGCAACAGTATTTTTTCATACTACCCATTGTCTATCCCTTATCCACTTGATGGTTAAAAAACCCCTTGCCGTGACTCAATACTACTAGGGCGTCATTAAAAACATAGATCCAGTTACCCGAGTTAAAGCTCGGCGCATTAATTCGTAATGAAAGTTTCTTATCAGTCACGGTAGTAAAAAAGCTAGGTCATGGTCTGCGATTAGGCAAGACAAGGCTTTGTAATGCAGCACCTAGCACTTGATCGGCATTAGGGGGGGCAGGCAATCAAAGCAAATGACCTCAAACTAAGTTCCCTCATCTAACAATAAGACCATCGTCAGTCCATTGGGTAGAGAATATCTTTTGTGATGGTATCTATTTTTATCAACGTTTCATCATCCAGCGTCACATCTACTGCGGCGAGTATTGGATCAAGTTGATCCTCATGCGAGGCCCCAACAATCGTGGAAGCAACGAAGTTGTGCTGCTTACTCCATGCAGTAGCTAAGGTTACCACATCAATGCCTAGCTCCCTGGCAAGCACCATTATCTTTGCGGTTGTTGCAAGGCTCTTATCGTTAACGAATCGCTCAGCCATTTCCTTTATCCGAGGCTGTTTATTCTGCAAGTAACGACTAAAACGAGCACCCTTTGGATACTTCCCATCGTTGTATTTACCAGTAAGCACTCCGCCAGCGAGAGGGCTATAGGGAAGCAGGCTAACCTTTTCCTGTATGCAAATATTAGAGATTTCATCCTCAAACCGACGGTTGTTAATCGAAAAATTATTCTGGATAGTATCAAAACGAGCCAGTCCGCACATATCACTTGTCCAGAGTGATTTCATCAGCCCATAAGCATTTTCGTTGCTTGTGCCGATCGCGCGCACCTTACCCTCAGAGACGAGCTCATCAAGGGCCTCTATCGTGTCTTCGGCGCGCATACCATGATCTGTCCAATGGATCTGATAGAGATCGATGAAGTCGGTTTTCAATCGTGTTAGACTTCCCTCTACGGCTTTCCTAATATGATGTCGATCCAGCGCTGCCTTTCCGCCACGTACTGGCGGGTTCCACCAACCGTGAGCCGCACCCGCTACCTTGGTAGCAATAATTATTGAGTCCCGGTTTTTTTCTTTCATCCACTCCCCAACCCACTCCTCGGTCAGACCAGCAGTATCATTGGTCGCTGGCACGGGATAAACCTCGGCGGTATCAAAAAAGTCAATTCCTGCATCCAGCGCTTTATCCATGATACGAAAACTCTGCGACTTATCGCATTGTTTTCCAAAAGTCATCGTGCCCATACAAATATCGCTGACAACAATGGCACTCGTTCCAAGTCGCTTTTGCCTCATAGACAAATGATGCCAGAGAGCAGCCGTACTTGGCAAGTATGAGTATAACTGCTAATGAATCAGCCCATGGAAAACATCGTAGACCTCGCCCTACTGATCGCACTCCAAGCTGTGCTTGGATTTGATAACCTGCTATATATCTCGCTTGAATCAAAACGGGCACCGCTGGAAAAACAAAAGAACGTTCGCATTTGGGGGATTGGCTTAGCGGTAGGGCTACGTATCTGCCTGCTATTCCTGCTGCTATTCATGCTAGATTCATTTAAAAAACCTTGGTTTGACGCGGACTTCGGCTGGATGCATGTGGAGATGAATTTT
>JABHEX010000157.1 GCA_018676385.1 Akkermansiaceae bacterium | reverse complement strand
CTCGGTAAAGGAGCACTTATGAAACTAGGGGAGTTATTTTTGAAGTGATGTATGTTTTCAACTAGAGTGACAGGCTATTAAGAGCCGTATCAGTCTCAGGCGAGTGTATCTGAGGTTGAGAATACAGGGTAAGTTAGCAAAGGCTGCATAGAAAAGAATAACGAGATTCGCGGGGTAGGGGTTCCAAATGATGAATGCGCTAATTAAGATCCATTGTAGCCAATGGGCTAATTCCCCCCGGCGAGTTTCTAATATGAATTCGCGAAGGTAGTCAGGATCTGTGGATTCCAAGCTGCCCTTGGGAAAGCCGTTCATCCATGGTGCAGCGTCAGGGAGGAGGTGTTTCCAGTTACGAATCAAAAAAATTTTTTCGTAAATTGGATGAGGCTTTTGCGGATTTACAGGCAGGGGTTTTTCAAAGCGTGTGGCCTGTAATTGAGTGCAGCCCCATGATAATAAAATATGAGCCACAGGGATACCAACTATGTTGGCAATAATGATCCATGTGTTAGACAGGTCGGTCCACATATTAGCTTACTTCACGTCCTTTCCATCGTGATTTTTTGCCAAGCCGACCATTCACGATCGAAGTGAAAAATAGAATTTGATAAAAGATGAGGGTAATAGGGAAAAATAGCGCGTTGATTATTGAGAATGATCCTGCCCAGCGAAAAGCCCACAAACATTGGCTCATGATAATAAAGTAGGACGCTACTGTGAGCCAGTGATACGTTGGAGATGTATAGGGTGTGAGGAGTAACAATAGTGAAACGATACAGAACATCAGTCCGCTAATCCAGACAGATGACCAAAGTAGTGCTTGTGGATCAGCATTTGCTGCGCCGTTGGAGAACCCCTTCTGCCAACTTGACCAGAGTTCGCCAAAACCATTGGGAAACATACGCATATTTACAATACCCTTACCCATGTAACATTCACGTTCGATACCGATCTCTTTCAGTATTGCTGATAGGTGGAAGTTCTCCAATACCTTGTCTTTGACTGCGGCGTGCCCCCCTGACTGCTGGTAATGTTTACGCGAGATCAGCATGCACTGACCGAAGAGCGCTGGGTTCCTCGCATCTTTCAGTTTAAAAGCATTAGAACCTGCCAACATCAATACATTGAAAAATGATGATAGCTGCTCGTATGGTTTTTTAATGCTATGGTAAGGGCATATAGAATATACTTTCTTGGGTTTTTGCGTGAGAGCCCCAAGTATAGATATTGCATTTTTGGAGAGCGAAGTGTCGGCATCCAGGAATAAATACCAGCTTCCCTTTGCGGCATCTACTCCCTGTTGGCAAGCCCATGGCTTACCTTTCCAATCCTGGGGCAAGGGTTTAGCATCGATTACGTGAGCACTGTGATCTTGTGCGATCATTGAAGTATCGTCGCTGGAGCCGTCATTGACCACGATAACCTCCAGTGGGGCGCTGCATTGTGCGTTGATAGAGCTGAGCAAATTACCGATATTTATCTCTTCATTACGCGCCGGAATAATTACTGAGATAGATGATGGTGGTGAAGGCTGGTGACTGTCTAATTTTAGTATTCTAGGTCTGCCAAGTACGATCCACAGTGCGGGTGCGCAAAGCAGTGCCAAGCATGGAAAGATAAGTAGAACACCAGTCATTTAAAATAAGATTATGACAGTGGGTGTTGTTTGATAACTCGGTCTGCACAGTTCTGGCCGGAGAGGATCACCATGGGCATGCCGCCACCGGGGTTGGTGCTACCGCCTGTGAAGTAAAGGTTTTGGTACTTGGTGCTAACCTTGGGAGCCTTGAAGCCGTAGTTTTTTTTCCAATCGGTGACGACGCCGTAGATTGAGCCTTGGTTTGAGCGATACATACGTTCGATATCGATAGGAGTGAGTAAGTCCTCAGTTATTATGGAGTCGCGTAAGCCTGTGAGTCCACAGCGCTCCATTTTGTCGATGCAGCGCTCCTTGAGCGCGACGTAGTCGTCATGGGTGATGCTTGAGCCCTCCTCTAGCGGAGGTATATGCGGGAGGATCTTGATGTTATCACAACCATTTGGTGCTTTGCTAGGATCAGTTCTTGTAGGTGCCACAACATAAAGCGTGGGATCCTCTGGTAGCTGTTTTTTATGGAAAACAGTCTGGAAATGCTTATGCTGATTTTCTGAATAGAAAAAGTTATGATGAGCCAGCTGGGGGAATGGTTTATTGGTTCCTATATGCAATACGATACCCGAGCATGCAGGTGCAAATTTGGCCAGTTTTTTGGTAAATGCTTCAGGCTCGTTCAGGAGTTTCTTGTAGGCGGGAATTACCTCCATGTTACTGACGATGATATCGGATGGGTGCACTGTGCCGTCACTGAGACGTATGGCTGTGACTTGTTTGCCGGCCTTTTGGATTTCTTGAACATCAGCATTCAAGTGAACCTCGATTCCCATCTCCTCAATCAGTTTTCCAAGGCCCTTGGCAAGGTTGTACATTCCACCACGCACGTACCATAGACCGTAGTCATATTGAATAATGGGCATGAGGTTCATGTAGCCTGGAGAGTCTAGGGCAGAGGATCCAACGTATTTGATAAAATACTCGAAAATCATTTGCATCTGCGGATCAGATATTCGGTTGTGAATCGACTCTGACATTGTGTTTTTATAATCGATTTTTCCGCCCAGTAATTGGAATTTATAATGTTTGATAAACTCCCAAAGATTATCGAGGCCTTGGGCGAAATATCCGCCATTTACAATTTCATATTGGGCACGGCCGTAGTCGAGAAATGCCTGTAGTTCGCGCCAGTGGCTATCGCTGTCACCAGGCAGTTTTTCAAGCTCTTTACGCATAAGATCATCTTCTTGGTAAAGATCGATTGTTGACTTGTTTTCAAAGAAATTTCTCCAATGTGGCGTCACGGCATCGAGCTGCACGTAATCTTCCATTTTCTTGCCAGCACGTTTGAAAAGAGCCTCAAAGAACTGTGGCAGGGTAAATATCGATGGCCCAAGATCGAAGGTGAATCCATCTTTCTCCATGAGATTGAGTTTACCGCCGATCTGGTCATTTTTTTCAAAGATTTGTACGTCGTAGCCTTTAGCTCTCAAAGAGATAGCTGCAGATAAACCGCCAAGGCCTGCGCCGATAACAGAAACTTTCTTAGATGACATGCCTATAGTCTTTCCACTGAATAACCCCTTGTCAACGGTGGGGACGTGATTAGTTTAGGTTTCGACAATAATGGATAACAGTAATTCAATAAACAACGTGCTATCACTTCTGAAAAAACAGAAAGAATTTTTTGCCGCTGGTCACACGCGTAGCTGGCTTGCGCGTAAGCATGCCCTCAACCGCCTTGAAAAAGTATTGGTTGAGCGCCGTGATCACGTGATGGAAGCTTTGGCAGAGGATCTCGGGAAACCGGCTGTCGAGGCGTATTTAGCTGAGTATTACTTTCTTTTACAAGAGCTTCGTTTGATTCGTAAAAATCTTAAAAGATGGTTAAAGTCACGCCGTGTTGGTTCGCCTCCGTATTTTCAACCATGCAGTTCTTACGTGCGTAGAGACCCGTATGGTGTGGTTTTTATCATAGCGCCATGGAATTATCCTATTCAGCTTTCACTTAGCCCGTTGATAGCAGCGGTAGCAGCGGGAAATACAGTCATTCTGAAGCCATCTGAAATGGCGACTGCGAGTGAGCGGTTGCTGGTCGATATTATCGCAGCGGTATTTGATCCCGAACATGTAGCGGTAGTCACAGGTGATGCTGCTACGGTGAGCGACATGTTAGAATGCGATTTTGATTTTGTATTTTTTACTGGCAGTACGCAGGTAGGTAAAATCGTAGCACAAAAGTCGGCGAAACAACTTACACCTCATATTTTAGAGCTTGGCGGGAAGTGTCCGTGTATTGTTGATTCTAGTGCAGATATTAGAGTGGCTGCAAAGCGAATCCTCGCAGGGAAGTTCTTCAATGGTGGACAAACGTGTTTTGCGCCCGATTTTGTGGCAGTATCAGCTGAGGTGAAAGACGAATTGATTTCAGCCATGCAGGAATTACTTAAGGCTGTTCCGTGGAATGCAGAAATGGCACGCATTATTAATGAGAGGCATTTTTGCAGATTGAAGAAGATGCTTCCTCAGGATTGTCTTGTTTTTGGTGAAGATGACATTGAGGGATTACGACTTGCTCCGCGTCTAGTTCCCGATGCGCAGTGGGACGATGATTGTATGAAAGAAGAAATCTTTGGGCCAATTTTACCAGTTGTAACATTCAAGGCCGAAGATGACCTGCTTAGTCGTTTATCTTCTTATGGATCTCCGCTTGCGCTTTATATTTTCAGTACCAGCCGTGCCATGCAAAACCTACTGATGCGGGTTATTCCATCAGGTGGGGTATGTATTAATGATACAATGAAACAGGGATCAAACCTGAATATCCCATTTGGCGGTGTGGGCGACAGTGGTTATGGGCGTTATCGTGGTAAAACAGGAGTTGAAGCATTCAGCTTTCAGCGAGCCGTGGTCAATCGACCGACGTGGGCACCAGAAATGTTTGAGCTAATGCCGCCGTATGGGGGTAAGATTAAGATGTTGAAGAAGTTTTTGCGTTAAATATCTGAGCACAAAGTTTGTTACGTTCATTGAAGATATGATCGAGTTGCTTTTTGACAAAAAGTGCATGCGCTATGGTGCCAATGACACCGAATGGCATGACATAAGTTACTTGATCAGTCATTTGCACTTTGTCGTCGCGCTCCTCAAAGCTGTGGGTATGGTGCCAAATCTTGTAGGGGCCTACGCGTTGGTCGTCCACAAATGACTTCAGCGCATCAACATGGGTGATTTCTGTCAACCATGTCACCCAGATGAAGGGAGCAACTTTAATTTTGTAACCAATCGTTTGGCCTACATGGATTTTTTTAGATTTGCAGTGGGTGATCTTGAATCCGATGGACTTTGGGGTGAGTCGCTCAAGATTACGTGGTGTCGAAAAAAAATCCCAAGCTTGATCTAGTGTGCAGTTGAGTTCTTGGTTTCTTTCTAAATAATAGATCATTCTGCTGTAAGCTTGCCATACTTCGATGTTGGCGCAAGTTGATGGCACAACTTTTTTGCCTTATTGGCATCTTTGTGACCCTCCTCCTTGAATGTGCATGAGGCGAAATACAGAACAACTTGCCATTCGTTGGTTTGCAGGGAAGAGGGTTTGTTTTCAGCAATAGCTAGTAATTTTTCAAAATCTGTAACGGCTGTTGGGCGTTTGCCAAAGCGCTCAGGCATCTTGTAATATCCGATGGCTCGCACCATGCGTATGCGTGGGTTATATGGAGCATTTTTGACGGCGGCATCCATAAGCTCATTACCCCGTTTTAAATACTTCAGCTTCGTCGGTCCCCAGAAACTTTCTTTGGCACGCAGAGCACATGCGCTGCCGAGATAAACTCTTGCTAGATTATCATCATGGTCAGCCTTGATTTGCGCTTCAAAATTATCAATCTGTGCATCGATATCCTTGGTTTTGCCATCGAGACACTTGTTGTGCCAATTTAGATAAAGTGCTGGTTTGTTCTTGGGTGACTTTTTCGTGGAATGATTCTCTTTGCCGCAGCCTTGCGTGATCAGGCATGTTACGATGAGTGTGGCGAGCCCAAATTTACGGATCATATAACAATCTTATTAGACGGCTGTGTTGAGGAGATCCGTAGCAAAATCTATACGTTTTCTATCCTTGCCATGAGACTCACAAATGAGGTTTGCAGAGATACGGGCGCTCTCGTATATGGTGGGCAGCCCGCTCCCCGGATGTGTGCCGCCGCCTACCAGGTAGATGTTGTCAAAGCCTTTCAGCTTGTTTTGTGGTCGTAGATAGAGCATCTGACTCATGGTATGGGCCAGATTAAAGGTGGCGCCGATGAAAATGTTAGCATCTTCCCAGCTTTGCGGAGTAATGCAACGCTCCTCAACGATATGATCTTGAAGATCTTTCATGCCCGTTTGTTTTTCGATACGGTCTAGTATTTTATCTCGGTATGCTTGTTGGTTTTCTTCCCACGGATGACCGTGGCGATTATTGATTGTCGGAACTAGGATGTAGAGCTGTGAATGACCATCTGGAGCGACTGTAGGATCAGTCACACTTGAATTCCTGATATAGATCGACATGTCATCGGAAACTTTTCGTTCGTCTTGAATATCTCGTAAGTTTTGATGGTAATCGTTTGCAAACAGGACGTGATGGTGAGGTTCGTCTTTGTAGATTTTATCCAGTCCGAGATAGAGCATGTAGGTAGAGCATGAATACTTTTTCTTGAGCAAGCTCTCGCGGCTTTCGTTTTTCTTTCCAAAGATGGTTGAGCGCGCATGGGCGTAGTCGGCATTAACAATCAGATCATCACAGTTCATGGTCTCCCCATTCACTAGTTTGACGGTTGCTGCACGATCACCATTGTATT
>JABHEX010000156.1 GCA_018676385.1 Akkermansiaceae bacterium | reverse complement strand
TGGGACGGATTCATAACAAATCCTAACATTAAACCAAAAAATACTGGCCAGTTTATTGCCTAACAATATTCACCTCAAATCCTGTATCTTCCAAATCTTTGACAAGCAGACTCAAATGCTCTTCTGTGCCATTGCCAGTGGAATGAGCAACTACGGTTACTTTCTTGGTATGTTTTGCAATACGGTCTTTCACTGCTGTCTCAGCGAATAGCTGCTGTAAATCACCTTTCTGGTAGTTAGGATTATCGGGGTGAGGATTCAAGAGCTGCTTCTTACCTTCTTTCCATACCAGGCATGGCGTAAACACCGCTGCTATGGATAAGTCTGATGATTCGTGAGACGGAAATACGATTGTAAATTTCATAATTGCTAACTGTTAATTATATAAGCCGAGCAATGCAATCAGATTCTTCATGTATAAATACCAAACGAGAAAAGGAGAGGAAAACAGGTCATGCAGAGAAATAGTGCATCTCTCTTGAATACAGATCACTCCGCGGGCGTGGCATCGTTGCTGATGGCAAAATGGTGAAACAGATTGCTGATAGCTCTGAGCAATAGCTCTTATCTCAATCCATCCAGCGGGGTCTTGCCCTGCACCTTGGTTTTCTGTCTGCCGTAGTAGTCGGGTTTGCTTGTCTGGGCCTTGCCAGTGGTGCGTCCGCTCTTGTCCTTAAACGTGGTAGTCTGCCTACCGTAGTAATCTGGCTTCTGGCTTTCCGATGATCCGATCACTCTGCCACGGCTGTCTTTATATATTGTTCTCACCCTGCCGTAGTAGTCGGGTTTACTTATTTCAGCGGTGCCTATGGTTCTTCCTCTGCTATCTTTGTAGACGCTTTTCTTTCTGCCGTAGTAATCAGGTTTACTCGTTTCAGCGGTGCCTGTGGTTCTTCCTCGGCTGTCTTTGTAGACGCTTTTTTTCCTGCCATAATAATCAGCTTTCTCGGTAATGATCTCCCCTGTTTTTCGACCGCTGCAATCTTTGGTGACTGACTTCTTCCTGCCGTAGTGGTCTTCCTTTTCGGTGACGATGGAATTGTCTGCGAGCAATGCGGTTGCACTGATGACGAAGGACAAAGCTGTGGTGATTGATTTACGTTTCATACGTGTGGTTGGTCGTTATTCACTGGCAGATTATTCAGATTAATTTTCAACACGTGCATTGATGCTCACAAACATACGCCTCCGTTTACCGCCAGTGCTCTGGGATCTTCAGGCTGTAGGTTGATTCGAGGAACTGGAGGCTTTGCAAGATGCTTTGATGCTGAGCCTCGTCGTATGGCTGACCGGCTTTCTTCAGGTCAACGAGCTGTTTGAGCTGTGGTAGCTCATACATGCCTAGTTGAAAAAAGTTCACCCATGTGGGCTCACCGAATAGGCGGTAGATGACCTCATTATCGTCCCGATCACTCGCCAGGCGTTTCTTGCCGGTGATTACTTTCTCCGCAGCCTCGGCCTCGTCTTGCTCATCATAGGTATTAAGAAGTTCCATCTGCGGGAATGCTGGGTGGTAATCGGTTATTTGTCGATCCTGAGCGTGAATAGAGTCGATACATAAGCATCGCCAGGATCCGCAACTTGATCATCTTTGTTCGTTGCGTGTGCTTTTATCATTGGGCTATAGACAATAATTTTTTTGCATATTGGGAGAAAGGTGGTTGATTGAGCGCGCATGTTATCCCGCATTCAAAAAAAATTTTCCAAACGCTTCAGAGCATTGCTGTGTAATAATGCTACTGGGAGTGTGCCATGGCTTGGGGCTGTGGCCGAGGGAGAAGGGCCCGGGTTCTTTACACCTGATGATGCACCGTGGGTGATTCATGCTGATTTAGCGACGATGCCAGGCGGTGTGCGCGCTCTCTTACTGCAGGCACTCCATCCAGGTAGTCTGGCCGGAGTCAGAGATCACTCACGCTATAAGGACGATCCTCTTGGCAGACTGGCGGGGACAATCCAGTGGCTGACAGTCACGACCTTTGCATCCAAGGAATCACTTTTAAAAGAATCGGAGCGCATCAAATCGATGCACAAGAATGTGAAGGGCACTTACACCGATGCCCGGTCTGATACCAAGTCATACAGCGCATACCACCAAGATCTCTTGTTGTGGGTGCACATTGCCTTTACAGATTCATTTTTAAAATCTCATCAGGCGTATTCATCCACTCCGATTCCCGGCGGGGCTGATGCGTATGTAAAGCTGTGGGGTGAGTCAGTTCGGCTTCTCGGGCTGAAACAAAGACCAGCTGATGCAACTGAGCTAAACGATGCTCTGGAGCGCTTCGAGAGTGAACTTGTTGTCTCAGATGACACCAAAGAGGTGATCCAATGGATTTATAAGGCACCCCTGCCCGGCGCAGCAAAATTTGTCTACGAACTTTTATTCCAAGCAGCCTACCTAACACTCGATCAGAGGCATCAAAAAATGATTGGGATAAAGACATTACCCGCGTGGATCATCCAGCCAGCCACTCGCATGGCACTCAGCTGCATGAAGTTTATGCTGGGTGATAATGATCCACTGCAAGACGCCGCAAGAGATCGACTGGCACGATGGAAAAAAAGCAATACTTCAGAGAGCAGCTAACTGAGCTCAGATGTTGTCATTGATCGATTACCACTCACCGATGCAACGCGTGAGGTTTTTGTCTACCAGTCCTTGAGCTCTTTCCTCGTTGCTCTGAATATTTTTTCGTGTTTTGTCATCCGACCTGTTACACGCTTGCGCCAGAGCCGGAAGCTGGATGACTTAAGTTCGCGACGCATGATCTTAATCACCCCGGATTCGGGAATGCCCGTCTTTCTTTGGATCTCATCAAACGTGGTGCGATCTTCCCACGCCATCCGAATAATTGCACTCGTTTGGTCTGGGGTGAGATCTAGCTTGGCTGGTTTACCCATATAACCAATGAAGCAAGGAATGGATCACGCGCAAGTAGTGATCCGCGGCAGGGCAATCATCAGATGACTACAGCAGCAATCAGACCACCCGAGCTGTAGACTAGTTCTGCTCAGCAAAATGAACCACGAAGATGGAAATGATCGATCGCAGGGCTATCGCCCCCTACTCGCCCTCCCTACTCACTCATTTCTTCCTCAACAAATTCAAGGACAAGGTCAACGAGCTCATCCATGCCGCCAGAAAGCTCATCTTCAATGGTGACAAGGTATTCGGTCTCGGACTCCGAGTAATCGTTACGATCGTCGTTACGTGCACCACACCAACGGCTTGCGTTCATGGGATCAACGATGCCACTAGCACCTATAAGTTCAAATGAGTTAATGATACGCTGGTGCTCGATACTGCTCTGCCAAAATTCATGTAGGCAGTCTTCACTTTGGAGAACTGGCACAGTCTCATAGATATCCATGAGAGCACGTTCTTCACGACTGAGGTCACGCTCAGTAGCTTCGCTTTCAAGCTGATCTATAAGTAATTCGACTTTATCTGGCCATTCAATGGGTTCCTGTAAAAACATGCTGAGGTGGGCATAAAATAAGAAAGCAGGGTTTGCCAAGCCAAACCTACATATAATTTGTATTTTAATTTATCCAGGGTCACCAGTCGCCGCATTTGAAGCTATCCAGATGTAGCAGATTCGGTATCAATATCTCCTCCGAATAACCTAGCAATATAGGCCGAGTCGATTGCACAGCTTGGTTTTTAGAGGTTTTTAGTATTGCGCGGGTAAGTAGCTAACGTGGTAACGTCGTTGCCTCATCTAAGCGATCGGTATTAATCAGACTAATCGACTGTAAAGCATATCTCTGGGGGTGAATTCTTAAGCTAATCAACTACTGCTGATCTGCAAATGTGCCACGTAACAACAAGACGCAAGTTTATCCATTCAACAAAGGCCATGGGGCTTGGGCTGTGCTCTTCACCCCTCTGGGCAGGCATCAATCATGCATTGGCGGACACCCACGCCACACAAAACAATCCAACAAAAAACAAGGATATGAAAACAGGCTTAGTCAGTGACCAACGTTATCTGGAACATGCTCAGGGTGGCACTCATCCTGAATCACCGGCACGATTGAGGGCGATTCACAAGCAACTTAAGATATCAGGGATGGATAAGCAGCTCATCACAATCCCCACCAATGCTGCTAACCTAGATCCCCTAACCTACATCAAGATGATTCACTCAGAGAAGCATATTGCTGCGGCAGGAAAACAGGCACACGATGATAGCATTTGCCGGCTCGCAGTATCAGGTGCCTTAAGTGCTGTCGATGCTGTGTGCACCGGCAAGGTGACCAATGCATTTGCCGCAATTCGACCACCCGGACACCACGCCGCAAATAATGGCGAGTTTGGTTTTTGTTTTTATAACAATGTAGCCATCGCTGCACGCTATGCACAAAAAAAACATGGCCTAAAAAAGATCCTCATCGTCGACTGGGATTACCACCATGGAGATGGCACCGAGTGGGCATTTTATGACGACCCCAGCGTTCTGTTCTTTTCCACCCATGCGCTTTACGCTTTTCCACGATCGGGTTCAGCGGAAAAAACCGGTATGGGTAAGGGCAAAGGATACAACATCAATGTCCCGCTGCCCCGTGGTGCCGATGACAAGTTAGCCGTGAAAGCATTCACCGACAAGCTGATGCCAGCGGCAGAAATGTTCAAACCCGACCTAGTGCTTATCTCGGCTGGATTTGATTCACGCCACGATGATCTGCTCGGCGACTTTAATTTTACTGATAAGGGCTTCGCCAAGCTGACCAAGCTGGTCATGGATATTGCTAAAAAACATTCAGGCTCAAGGATCGTATCGCTGCTCGAGGGCGGTTACAACGTCAAGGGCCTGTCATTGGCGGTTGATGCTCACATTAGAGAGCTATGTAATGCCTGAATCGGTCACGCTGAACCCTAGCTTATATTCACCCTTTTGAGACTTTGGTGACTTTCCCTTTTTCTATAGAGAAGTTGAGACGGTTTGGGCGATAATCTCTAGTAGTGGGCAAATGCTTGCCATCGATCATGACGACACGATTAGGGATCCTGTGCTTATCGGCAAGGGCTTTGGCTTCATCGCTTGAAAGGCCGATGAAGTCACTCGGCTCCGGAGCTTTATTCTCAACCGCTGAGTAAACCTGCTGCCCTCCTGCGATGATCTTTTTTAACTGTGCTGGGGTGACTGCCGTATATCCATCACCCCAACCCCATTTCTTACCAAGAAGATAAATTTCTCTGGGGAGCGCCGCGGTTTTTTTATCTATAGTAGCAGATGCCTTGGCTTCACTAATGACCTGTAAATTAATACCCCCATTGTGTTTTGCTTCACAGACGACAAGCAACTTGCCTTGATCTACATACATACTCCGAATACTAATTTTCCAGCCAGGATCAGGCACTTTCATGGCCACACTAACAGCGCTTTTGTGATCGTCAGCCACAGCAGCAGACGTGAACGCAAGCAGACAGAGGAATATGGAAATGTTTATTATTTTCATGCCATTAGGTTGACAAAATATCGAAGCATTACCAATGAAAATAATACGGGAAATTCCTGCACCCCGGGAACTTGATCACCCGACGTGTTTCCATGCTTACTTTTTGGGTAGGAATTGCAGCCCCATACGCATGGCTACATGACAGCCAATCTCTCTCCGGCTTTCCATGTTTTTTTAGCATAGCACAACCACTGCGTCGTGCCGCCCATCAACCTTTCGCTGAATTTATTGTTAGGATTTTTTTAACAAGCTCTTGCCTGTCATCTCAGCAGACGGCTTAACCTTCATCATGTCTAACAATGTGGGAGCAATATCAGCCAGGATGCCGTCACTGACGGTGAACTTCGCGTGATCCTCAGCCACGTATATGGCATGCACGAGATTGGTCGTGTGCGCAGTGTGTGGTGAGCCATCCGCATTAATCATTTTTTCACAGTTGCCATGATCTGCGGTGATAAGGAGTTTACCGCCAAGGCGTAAAGTTTCCTCGGTGACACGACGCACTCCATCATCAATGGTTTCACATGCTTTCATCGCAGCATTTACAACACCGGTGTGGCCGACCATGTCAGGGTTGGCAAAGTTGAGAATACAAAGGTCATAGCCTTTAAGCTTATCCACAACAGTATCCATAACCTCCGGGGCACTCATCTCAGGTTGTAAATCGTAGGTAGCTACCTTGGGTGACGGCACAATGTAGCGATCCTCACCTTTATTCGGTTTTTCTTTTCCACCGTTAAAGAAATACGTGACGTGCGGGTATTTTTCAGTCTCAGCAATACGCATTTGCTTTTTCCCAGCCTTGGCCACGACCTCACCTAACACATTTTTGAGAAGCTCAGGCTTAAAGACCACAGGCACCTTGTAGGTCTCATCATACTCCGTGAGCGTGACATAGTGCACATTAGGGCGGCGACCTGTTTTGAATCCTGTAAAACGTGGCTTGGTGAGAAATGCTTCCGAGATCTGACGTGCGCGGTCAGCACGGAAGTTAAACCACAAGACAACATCACCATCGTTGATGCGTTTTGCATCGTGACGATAAAATGTCATGGGCAAAAGAAATTCATCGGTCTTATCCTGCTTGTACATTTCAGCGACCGCTTCACTTGCCAGAATGTCTTTTTTCTTACCCTTACCATAGACGATAGCGTCCCAAGCAATCTTCGTGCGCTCCCAACGTTTGTCGCGATCCATTGCATAGTAGCGCCCAATCACCGTGACAATACGGGCACCATATTTAGCGAGTTCATCCTCAACATAGCTGAGGTATTTAGCACCACCCGTTGGTGAAGTATCACGACCATCCGTAATGGCATGGACCCAAATCTCTTCTACTCCATTTTCGCGGGCAAGTTTTGCCAACGCGATAAGCTGATCCTGGTGGGAATGCACACCCCCATCGGAGACAAGACCAATCAAATGCAAAACCTTTCCCTTTTTAGCCTTGTTAAAAGCAGTCTTGAGCACGCGGTTCTTAGCAATTTCACCATCCTCAATGGATTTATTAATACGCGTCAGATCTTGATAAACGACGCGTCCTGCTCCAAGGTTTAGATGCCCAACTTCTGAGTTACCCATTTGCCCCTCAGGTAAGCCGACATCCAGTCCCGAGGCACTGACAGAACCTTTTGGATACTTTTTGAGCAAATCATCGTGATATGGTGTATTGGCAAGCAAGCTTGCATTACCGTCCTTTTTAGCGGTTCTTTTCCCACCGGGGTTTACACCCCAGCCGTCACGAATGATGAGCACAGTTGGTTTTTTTTCTGCCATGGCGCGGCTTTTTTAGCGCAGCTGGGAAAGATTCCAATAGCGAATCCTTGAAAATCACGTCACCTATGATGCACTCAACACGTGCCACAGGATATAATGATCTGGAGTCTCGCTGCCGTTGCTGCTTTCTGCATCGGCGTATCGAAGGCCGGCTTTTCCGGTATCTCACTAATTTCAGTGTTTATTCTGGCAGATATATTTGGTGCTAAGGAGTCATTAGGATTCGCATTACCCATGCTGATCATCGCCGATTTACTCGTCTACCCAGCATTTCGAAAATATGCCTGCTGGAAGTCTGTGTGGCTCCTCACGTGGCCAGCTCTGATTGGGATGGCGGTTGGTGTGGTCGTGCTGGATCATGTGGATAACCCAACGATGGCGCGCATCATTGGCGCAATCATCCTACTGATGGCATCGCTACAGCTGATTGGAAAATATTACCCTGACGGGTTCTACAAACTAGCGAACACCAAAAAATTTGGTTTTTTCTTTGGCTCGACCGGTGGTGTGGCGACCGTACTAGCAAATGCTGCTGGCCCAATCATGCAGATCTACATGCTATCGAGACGCATGGACAAGATGGAGCTCATTGGCGTGGGTGCACGGTTTTTTCTGGTCATTAATATTCTCAAACTACCTCTTGGTGCTGGGCTAAACTTGATTAGCGGGCAAACGTTATTGGCGAACCTGATATTAGCACCAGCAATTGCGCTCGGTGTATTTGGCGGCAAGATAGTGCTCACAAGGATTCCACAGAAGGTGTTTGAGCTGACCGTGGTCGGGTTTGCCCTGCTAGCAGGCATTAAACTTTGTTTTTTTTAATCATCGATCACTGTCATCGACTCGATGATACGGGGAAAAGCATCAGGGAAATGTTTTTTCAAGGCGTCCAGGTAAGCTGTCGAATCACTCAATACAATCGGACCATCGGGACCGCTCATCCTATCTAACATAACCCTCTCTGGGACTTGGGCCTCCCAATACCTCGGCCATGAAAAGAAGGCGGTAAAATCGCCGTTGCGCAACATCATCGTCTCCCCTGTTTTGCCTGCATAGGCGGTGGAAGAAATAACCGAGTGTGTCTTGCGTTTAGCAGAAAAAAGATCTGCACCCGTCATGACTGGACGCAGGCGTTTGGGTATATTAAGTGCACTGAGAAGAGATGGCATGATATCCATGTGACTGGCAATTTTCTGCGTGGGGCCACGACCCATCACCTTAGGCCACTTAATCAGTAAAGGCACCTGCACTTGCTCTGGCTCCAGCGACGAGCAATGGCACCAACTTCCTTGTTCTTGAAATTCCTCACCGTGGTCACCGGTAATAATAATGATGCTTTTATCATAGCGTCCCGTCTTTTTTAAGTAGTCGCAGAACTCTTCGATCTGATGATCCACCCATGCGCAGGCGTTCCAATACCTACGCAGATAACGATTAACCTCGGCTTGGTCAGGATTAAATGGGAATCGAATATCCTCTTCGTAATTTGAAAATGGAGGGTCGAATGATGCATGCCAGTAGTAGTTGTAGTGCGGTGAGTCCAGCGCCGTGAAATAGAACCCACCCCCATGTGACCTCTCATCAAGCTGATTCCTGAGCGCATCAAAAGTTTTGATTTCACGTTCCGGAATATTAAGACCCTCAAAATCCGTGCCTATCTCCGAGTCCTCGTAAACCGCAGCTAGTGTATTACCACCACCAAAATTAAGCATCCCAAATTTTTTATACTCAAGATCACAAACCGCCCGCACTTGAATCTCATATCCAAGATTTTTCAATAACCTGAGAGGTGGTGCCCCAGCATATTTGGCATGATTCTTCTCGCCAACCTGCTCCAACGTCTCACGCCAGTAAACCGGCACCTGGCTGTGAAAAAAACTATACCACGAGAGATGCGTACCATTCGATCCTGCCCACGTCGTGCCCAACGGCTGGCACTCCTCCTGACTCATCCGCCACATGAAGGGAGTGGTTTTTTTACGCATGGCATCTGCACGCATACTCTCAACCATAAAGACAAATATATCAGGCTTTGCTATCTGTATTTCTGCCTGACCTAAAAAGCTCGGGTCGCCCGCAGGCGAAAAAACAATTTGGTAATACCCAAGACCATGTGGTGGCTCGAATATACCAATGTGCAAATCAAACAGCTTATGCTCACTCTGCCACGCCCTGGTGCTTTTCCACTTTGATCCAATCCCTTGCTCAGCAACCACTCCAAGCCATGATACAATAGTTATCGTTACCACCTTCCCTACCGATAACTTCAAATCCCATCTCTTCGACAGCGCCCATGCACCCCATGCCACACCAAGCGAGCCAGCAAGCACCCCAAAAAACAAGAAGATCGCGCCCACAGGACCAACGTCTAAGCCACTGGCAGCCAGTTCGACAACTGGTGAAAATTCACCCGATGCCGTCAATCCATTAACAAACTCAATAAGCCTTCTCCCCAACGCATTACCCATCCATTGATCAGCAACGACAATCAGAGGAATCAGGCTGACTAACAACCAAATCGGCCAACGAAATAGTTTCGGTGCAGTCCTCATAGAAAGCTCGCTGAGTAGGTAAGATAGTCCCACCAGAACGCCAGAAGTGAAAATCCTACCAATCAGGGCGCTCACTTTTTCCGGCCAACTGCTATCCATACCAAGTACAAAAATCAAGTTACTGGCGATCAAGACGATCAGCAGAATTAGAAAAAACAT
>JABHEX010000155.1 GCA_018676385.1 Akkermansiaceae bacterium | reverse complement strand
TCAATGAGTATCGTTGCTCTTGTCGGTGCCACTTGTGTGACTAGTTCGCCTACTTTTTCCATAGCGGCAGACTTGCCAATTAAGCGGTCCAGACCATGCTTGGGTGAACCTGACTTTGCTCTGAGGTCTTGGTTTTCTTTTTCAAGTCGTACTTTGTCGTTTTCGAGAGCGCGGGTTTTTAGCGCGCGCTTCAACAGTAACTCTACTTCATCTAGGTTGAGTGGTTTCGTGACAAAATTCCATGCACCACGGCGCATTGCCTCAACAGCGGTGTCAACTGACCCGTAGGCTGTCATCACAATCGATACAGGAGGCTGGGGGAGTGTGAGTGCTTGATCTAACAAATCCATACCGCTCTCGCCTGAAAGCCGCAGGTCAGTGAGTAAGATACTGATGGGCTCTGATTTTAGAACGGCCATAGCTTCTTTTATACCCGAAGCTAGGTAACAATCGAAGTGATCTTCTAGTGCCATGCGTAGGCCGTCGCGAGTTGATTTCTCGTCATCGACGATGAGTAATGTGGCAAGATTCATGAATGGTTGTTTGTTGGTTCCACATCAATTACGGAGGACGGGCTGTTTTCCAAGAGCCTGACGTTTTGATCATGGCGAGGCAGTGAGATGGTGACAGTGCTCCCTTCTCCTTCTTTGCTTTCTAATTCAATCTCCCCACCGTGTTCACGAATAATGCGCCGGACAATCATTAATCCGAGGCCTGTGCCGGATTTTTTTGTGCTGTGGTATGGTTCAAAGATAGATCCCATCACTTCAGGGGAGATCCCTGAGCCGTGGTCGCGTATTGTGATCTCTATGTCGTAATCTGAGTAGTGTGAATTGATATCGATCAGACCGCCGTCAGCAGGTAGCGACTGAAACGCATTTTTGATTAAATTGTAGAGTGCTTGTTTAATCTGCGTGCAATCCATCGGCAGGATTGGCATATGCTCCGAGAGATTCATTGATATTTGAACTCCGCGCTCCTTCAGTTCGGGTTCCAATAGTTCAAGGGTGTCTTTGAGTAGATCGTGTATATTTAGTTGGTCGCGTTGAGGTTGTGTGGGCCTGATTGCCTCAAGGAACTGTTTCAGAATTATATCGAGCCGACGAATCTCTGACTGCGCTGTTGTTAGGTGCTTAGCTAGTTCTGCGTGTTCTGCTTTTGGGAGATTATTGAGCTTTCTCTCTAATAACTGAAGATGGATGTCCATCGAGTTCAGTGGGTTTCCAATCTCGTGAGCCACGCCCGCTGCGAGCAATGTTAGGGCGTTGAGTTTTTCACTTTCGACATTTTCCTCTGCTTGCTTACGCGAACGGGTAATATCGCGCACCAGCAGAACATACCCGAGCAGATGATCATCTGCTTCTACCTCGCCCCGTATGGGTGAGAGGTAAAAATTGAGGAAACGCTGCTCTGGGTATAGAATCTCAAGGTCGCGACTGACGATGTGTCCGGGGTCAGCAAGTTTATTCCAGTCGAATCCTCGAATTGTGCGCGATAAATTCTGGCCAATGCATTTTGTTGAGTCTAGGCCAAAAATTCTCGACGCTGCGTGGTTTACGTAGGTGATTTGGCCTTCGGGATCGAGAATTAGAACACCTTCTTGCAGTGCCTCAAAGACGCTTTCGAGGAAGCCTTTTTCACGCACCAGTTGCATGACCAGTCGCTGCACCTCTTCAGGATCTATTTGATCGAGCCGTTCTATAAGTTTGTCTAGAAATCCGGATTTCATTGCAGAGAGTGTTTCTGTTCCTTAGCATTATTTGCATGACTGAGGTGCTATTGGTTTTTTGTGCCTTCCCTAATGCGGAGAAGGCGCGACAGATTGGCACACATCTGGTGGGAATGCAATACGCAGCATGCGTAAATTTGTTGCCAGGTGTGGAGTCGATTTATCGGTGGGAGGGCAAAGTGCATAACGAAACTGAGGTGCTTGCAGTTTTTAAGACTGCTAGGATTGCATTTGCGCAATTGAGTGGAGAGTTAAAAAAGCTTCATCCTTACGATCAACCAGAGATAGTGGCTCTGCCTGTGGTTGACGGAGATGCTGGGTATCTAGGATGGGTAACGGATCAGGCAAGGCCCTGACGCCGCGAGTATTAATATGCAGGTTTTCTCTGCTTTTTATTGCATAAAATTGTAAAACAAGCATACAATGCTTTCTCCAAGTGGCTGGGTCATTTTAGCGAAGTATTATTTTTGCTGAAGCCGATCCAGTCATGTGTGTGTCAGGTCTTAAAAAAATGCCAGCCACATGCCGATGGGAAGCCTGACTTGTCAGGCAAAATACCAACCAGACATTTAATAAGGGAATGAATCCAGACAGAGCTACACTTAACTTTCTCAATAGTTTTCCTGAAAAAGCGCGTGATCGGGGCGAATCATTGCAGCAAGAGGGAGCAGTAACCCAGATTTTTGGGAACCATCTCTTTATTCAAGGGCGTGTGGAGGATGCCACGGGGACTTATCGCACCAGCTTGAGATTGCAGGGCAATCGTTGGTTTGGAAGCTCCACTGCTGAAGACGATATCGTAGCAGGCGCGTGTATGTATGCAACGATGGTTGAGCGCATGCATCGCGGTGAAGATTTGCCAGAGAGCCCAAATGAGTTTGATGACACACCGATCATTGACATCATCGAGGAAAAACTTGGGCGTGAACTAGATGACAAAGAGGCTGAGTTTGTTGGCAAATTGGAAAAGCGGTACCGCCGTTATGTGATTGAAGGTGAAATTCATGACCACGACCTAGTAAGGCTTAATCCGCGATGGGAAATCGTCAGTTACGAACCCCTTGAACTGTGGCCTATACCTCCCGGTGATATCTTAGAGTTTTGGAATTACATCGCCTATGCATTTTACAAAAAGAAGTTACCCTATGCTGGATTTCTCGATGCAGTTACTGATCTCAGCGGAGTTCAAAAGAAAATGCATGAGTGGGAGCGTGAGCGCGAAGTCGCTGCATGGTATGACCGCATTGAAAGCGTCAACGAGCGCCCGCCCATTGATAAACCTGTCGTTGTTGAATTTCGCCTGCTCTCCACTATAAATGAGGCAAGGGTAGAGTTTAAAGAAAGTAACGGTGAGTGGTCGCCGTTGCGGGAAAAAAACGATGTCGAGCGCTTTGTTGCTTTGTTCGAGGATGCAGCTTTACGCATGGACGCAGCTAGCCAGTTGCTCTGGGAGCAATTTCTTTCTTTCTACCAAAAAGAGGGTGAGACTCGCTTTGATCTCGATCAAGAGGATCCTTGCCAGTTTATGAACCGCATCTTCCGTCAGCCTGCGCTGAAGGGATACGTGGTGAATTTGGATGAACGTGAGTTTAAGGTTGTGGAGAGTGCTCTTAAATGGATTTGTGAAGACGATCCATACTCACCTAACAATTTTGCTCTCCAACTAGTGACCTCTTCTGGCGAGCACGTCACTCACTCGGTGCGGCTACTTCCTGGTCGTGAGGTTCTCTACCAATCCGATGAGACCATTTTCCCGGGACCGCCGCGGTGGTTATCTGAAACGGAGATTCAGCCCAGATACTTGATACCGAAAGACGTGATTGATAGTCTGGAGGGTGTTGAGTTTTTAAGAAAAATCGGTGCTAGTCTACCGCAGTCTTTGCGCAAGCGTGTAACCGATCTAGATCTTTACCCACGTCTCAAGATGAAGATTGAGCAGGGATTGACCGCTGCTGAAACGGAACACCTCGTTATTGATGTGCGAGCACTTGAGAAACAGGAGCGTCGCGAAGAAAAACGTATCAAAGACGAGTGGGAGCTAGTTGAGCAAAAGCCTGTCAAAGGCAAACAGCTCTTGCGGTTTGCCCGTGAGGCCCTCTACCCAGTGCCTTCTCTTCTCGCTGAAATGGGACTGACGTATGATGAGAAACTCGATGCCTTTAAGTCTCGAATCACCAAACTCTTTCCCGAAAAATTTTCTGAGTGGGCTAAAAATTTGCCTGAGTCTGTTGTTACTCAGATGGATGGCAAGCTTCTGACTTTGCTCGCTGACCCGGTGACCGCTGCTATTCGCTTTGAAGTAGTCAATCAAGACATCGATTGGTTTGACTTGCGTATCGTGATTGATGTTGAGGGCGTTACCCTTTCTAATGCCCAAATTCGCTCGCTTGTTGCTGCGCGTGGTGGATATGTCAGAATGGATGATGGTGGGTGGATGCGTCTTGAAATCAAGCTTGATGCCGATCAACGTGATGCCGTTACTCGCCTGGGTCTTGACCCATTTGATCTAACTGGCGAGACGCATCGGATGCACGCACTGCAGCTGGCTGATCCAAAAGCGGCCGAAGTGTTTGATCCGAAGGCATGGAAACGTATTAAAGACCGCGCACGAGACATTCAGCTTGAAGTTAAGGCGCCTGTTCCGAAAGGGCTCAATGCCACATTACGCCCATACCAAGTCGACGGTTTCCGTTTTCTTGCTTATCTTGCGACCAACAGATTCGGAGGGTTGCTTGCCGATGATATGGGCTTGGGTAAAACGATTCAATCGATCACCTACCTGCTGTGGCTGCGCGAGGAGGAGGCGAAAGAACGTGGTGGTATGGACAATGTGTCACCGTCTTTGGTTGTTTGCCCCAAGTCTGTGATCGACGTTTG
>JABHEX010000154.1 GCA_018676385.1 Akkermansiaceae bacterium | reverse complement strand
GACAGGTACATCATCTCCATCAACATTATTTACGTCACCCGCCTCTCCGTACCCATCAACCAAATGCGCAACAATCTGATGTCCATAAAAGTTAAAGTCGACCCATTCGTCACTTGATCTGCCCTCCAGACATCCCAAAGTATCGCGGTAGAAATCCCGGGCCTTGGAGAGAGAATGGACAGGAAACGCCAAATGAAATGGATTTAGTGTAGTCATGTCCAAATTGTACCGCTTAAACTGTTAATTGATGTTTTAAAAATGCGTGGGAGACGGGTGTCTCACACACACAATCACGTGACATATCCATGATAGAGTCCAATCGTAAACCCAAAATCACATTCGTATTAAAGGAGCTATTTAATGTCTGAAGCAAAAAAAATCGCTATTGTAACTGGTGCCGGAAGTGGGATTGGCAGAGCCGTGGCACTAGAATTTCTCCGAAATGAGTATCAGGTCACTCTGGCAGGTAGAAGAGAAGATGCATTGCTTGAAACGATTTCACTTGCCGAAGCATTTAAAACTAATGCATCTGCCGTACCAACTGATGTTGCCGATCCAAATGCGGTACGGGCTCTATTTGATGGGGTAGAAAAAAAGCACGGTCGAATTGACGTTCTTTTCAACAACGCTGGCATGAACGCTCCTCCGGTCAATCTTGAGGACCTTACCGATGAACAATGGACAACAATTGTGAATATAAACTTCAATGGGATGTTTTATTGTATTCGTGAGGCTTTCAAAATGATGAAAAAACAAAGTCCGATGGGTGGACGCATTATCAACAATGGTTCCATTTCAGCCCACGCGCCAAGACCAAATTCTATTCCGTACACCGCTACGAAGCATGCGGTAACTGGTTTAACAAAATCTGCGTCTCTTGATGGTCGTAAATATGATATTGCGTGTAGTCAAATAGATATTGGTAATGCCATGACAGAATTAGCAGCAAAAATGGCTACCGGTGTTCCGCAAGCCGACGGGACGATCAAAGCCGAGAGCATGATGAATGTAAATGAGGTGGCAACAGCAGCCCTATATATGGCTAACTTACCATTGGACACAAATGTGCAGTTCATGACAATCATGGCGACTAAGATGCCGTTTGTTGGACGTGGCTAAGAGACTCGAAAAATAGTATGACGCCAGTATGGTGGTTGTGGATTCCGATTACTCTATTTGCATCGGGTGCTCAAACGATTCGTAATGCCACGCAACGACATATTCAAGATGAGATTGGAACAATGGGGGCTACATTTATTCGCTTCGCATTTGCAATCCCATTCGCGGCAGCCTGGTTTGCGCTCATCTTTACCTTAACGGGTAAACCACAACTAACATTCAGTTCAGGCTATTTCGCATGGCTGTCTTTAGGTGCCATAAGCCAAATCGTCGGTACCGCTTTGATGTTAAAAGCGATGCAAGGCGAAAACTTTACCCTTGTAACAGCGTATGTGAAAACTGAAATCCTGCAAGTGGCCGTATTCGGGCTGGTGTTTTTAGGAGAGCCCCTTGGAATTCCAACGATCTTTGCGGTAGCGATTGGAACGACTGCGGTTTTGACACTGTCATTCACACATCAAGACCGTCACACAGTGATCAGTAAATTAATCTCTCCGGGTACCATGTATGGTGTCGCTTCTGGAGCTGCTTTCGCATTATCAACAGTTGGATTTAAAGGGGCGACTATAGCACTGAGCAGTAATTATTTAAGCGCTGCGGCGTTAACAGTTGTTCTAGCGCAACTGCTGCAGACGCTTTTCATGTCGGCGCATTTTGCGATATATCAAAAAGGCTTGATGACCCGCATCTTAAAAAACTGGAAACACTCTATTTTTGTGGGGACATCAGGCGCATGTGCTTCTATCGGATGGTTTACCGCAATGGCCATAGAGCCCATAGCGCACGTAAGAACCTTCGCACTGATTGAAGTGCTGATGAGCTATGTTGTATCCAGGCGTTTTTTCAGAGAACGCTTAACGCCCATCCAATTTCTGGCGGTTATTAGCTTAACTTTAAGCGTAGCAATGGTCACCATGCACTCCGCAGTCGATTAAAAAAACGCGCCACCGATTCAATAATCAAATGGCGCGCTGGGGGGTGCTACAAACACAAAACTTACTTATCGGCTAACAATGCCTCAATAACAGCACCTAAGTCTTCTAGCGCTTTTTGGTCCTCGGCACTCACAGTATCGGAACCATCACATCGCGGGTCTGTATTTTGAAGAGCAGTGAACATAGCTTTGGTAATGCCGACAGGATCACATCCATGGTCAGACCGACATACGAAATCGAATTCAGGTTTAGCCTTTACATGACAACCAAAGCAATTAAGTCCCAATTGATTATTGACAGCAACGGCACCTCGTGCGAAGACTGTCGCACCTTCAGCCTTGACGTCTAACGCGAAAAACTCCCAATCGTTAGTAATTGCGCTAAACCCTTTCTCTCGTTTCACCATAACTTCCCCGGGAATGAGCTGGACCACGGAACCTTCTGGATACTCTCCAGAACCCGCTAACGCCACAGCTAACGTCCCGTCAAGATTACCTGCTAGGTTATCGACAAAGAAATTATCGACCTGGCGCATCTCTTTAATGCATCTAAAAGAG
>JABHEX010000153.1 GCA_018676385.1 Akkermansiaceae bacterium | reverse complement strand
GCTGAGGTAGGGGGCGATTTCATGATCGTTGAGCTGGGAGGCGAATGCTTTTTCGGCGAAGCGTTTGAGCACCGACTTCATCGCTTCAGGCGAACTGGCATTGACGATCACCTTGGCTTTTTGAGACTCGTTGACATTTTTAATCATCACATCCAACTTACCGATAGAGGCGAGTGACTTGCCATCGAGCGAAACGGCATCGGTGACGAGGAATTTGATAAAACGCTTGGAGGTTTTGTTAGGAAAAACAATCGGCTGTTCATTCGCCAGCCTGACATCAAGTCCACCTTGCATGATTTCTTTACTCCATGATTTCCCGTCGTCGGAGAAATAGATTTCATAGGCTTTAACTAGCCCGTTACCATTGCCACCGCTCTCATCATTCGACCAGGTGGCAAATGAGAGCCCATGAATTTCCGCTCCGTTCGGATTCTCGAAGATTACGAAGTGCGGTGGCTTGGCAAGCGTCGGGGTGTAGCGGGTGTGCCAGAATGTTTTGTGTGACCCGTCTTGCATCATTTCCTTCTCCATCCCCTTCTGGAAACTGCTCACCGTGACCTTACCACCGATTCTCTGGAGATTAGTTTGGAAGCTGGTGTCCTCCTTCGAGGTCCTGGACTCAGTTTTCACCGGAAGCCCTGTAAAAATCGTGTTGTAGGACATCGGCGGCCATTGGTCGAGAATCGGTCCACGTGCAGTGAGTTGCTTGATGTAACCACCTTGCTTGGTATTTCTTTTACGGAACGTGTGCTTCGAGTAACAGTTCACCGAGACACTTTCGCCGGGCCGGAGGAAGGCACGTATAGTGTGCGACTTGAGTTCTTTTTCAGCAAGCGAGATCACACCGACAAGTCGCTGTGGCTGCGGACGGTCGTCGGCGTAATAATACTTTCCCGCATAGACTTGCAGAGTGACGTCTTCAGGGAACTGCGCGACTTTGGCCGCATCAAATGTCAGTTCATACCACCCTGCGGCTGGTGGGTCAAAGCCATCGTAAAAAAACGAATAACTATTGCCATTGTTCGCCCGGGTCCATGAGAACAGGGCGCCCTCCTTGTAGGGTCGGTGATAGATATTGTAGGTCCCATGGCTGTCGCGGACCTTGCTGGTCACCCAGGTTTTTTCCACGGGAAATCCATCTGCGGGAAACGCATGCTCGAGCATTTCACCGGCAACGGCGAAGTAAGAACCCAGCATTTCCCGGCTGAGCTGGATGTTCCGATTGGAGTCAAAATCATGGGTGCCGCGGTCCTTGGGAATCTTGCCAGTAAGATCGAGCTCGACACCTAACAAATCATTCACCGAGTGGCTGAATTCGTGCCGACTGATCCTGCGGAATGGTTTCGGTTGACTTCGCTGCTTCAGCTTCCGCTTCGCCAACCACTCCAGAACTGTCGCCTTTTCCTGCGCATCCGGCTGTTCCTCCTCGGCGGGTGGCATTTTTCCGTTGAGCACGTTCTCAAACATCAGGGTGCCGTCCCCTTGCCCGTCCTCCAGGAACCCCTCAAGATCAAAACCACCTTTCTCCGAGCCATCGCCGTGACAATCAAAGCAGTAGTGCTCCAGCAACTCGGCAGCCTGTTGCTCGCGTACGAAGGCAGGATTACCAAAAGCCAATGAGCCTGCGCCAACAAGATATCCAACCACCATGAACCTTTTAATCATACTCTTACTCCTATCCTAGTTGCTGAATCCGTTGTGATGTGATCGCTGCGGCGGCCTTGACCTGCTCACCGAGTTCCTTGAACCGGCTCTTCGGCAAGCGTTTGGCGGGGCCTGTGACCCAAATGGCACCAACCACACCCTCGAACTCACTCATGATCGGAGCGGCGACGCAATGGACACCTTCGTCGCTCTCGGCTTGGTCGACCGAATATCCTAGAGACAGAATACGGTCGCATTCCTTTTTCAACTCGGATTTACTGGTGATTGTTCGTGGTGTGCTGGCAGTGAGTTCGAGCTGGGAAATCACCTGATCTCTCTGGTCAGCGGAAAGATGAGCGAGCAGAAGCTTACCTGGTGCGTTATTATGTAACCAAAATCGCAATCCGAGATCGACCACGATCCGCAGCGGCTGGGTTCCCTCCACTTGCTCGATGATCGTGCCTGCCATGCCGCTGAGCACACCAAGCTGAACCGTCTCGGAGGTTTCATCACGCAGTGCCACCATCGCCGGACGCGCCAGTGCCGCCAGACTCATACCACCAAGCCTTGGTGTAGCCAGCTTCAACCACTGGCCGGTGAGTTGAAACGCCCTGGTCTCCACATGGCGCGACAGATAGCCACGCGCCAACAGAGTCTGGGTGATACGGAAAATCGCGTTTTTAGGGGCCTCAAGTTGTTGACTGAGCTCCGAAAGCGTCAGCCCAGAAGGCGTATTACTGAGCAGCTCGAGAATATCGAGTGAGCGGTCGAGGGCGGGTACCGATCCCGGTGACTCGTCTCTGGCGGTGGATAATGCATTTGAATTCATGATGGTTAAGATATGTCCTGGGTT
>JABHEX010000152.1 GCA_018676385.1 Akkermansiaceae bacterium | reverse complement strand
TTACTCATGTTGACATGCAACTTGTCAAATGCCTGTAGTGCTTTGACCAAAGATCCCGGTTGATCCCGAACAGAAAAAAGAATTGATGTTCGGTCGTTACCTGTCGCAGGGCAGGTCTTTTCACCAATGATAAGAAATCGCGTAGTGTTCGTTGCACGATCCTGAATAGACTCTTCTAACATGTCTAGCTGGTGAAGCTCAGCTGCGAGTTTGCCACCGAGAGCGGCAGCACCCTGGTCAGCATTCTCATACGCCAGCTTTGCCGCCTTGGTTGTAGAGGAAACTTCGACAAGATCGGCTTTGGGAAAATTACGTAAAATCCAATTCCGGCATTGACCGAAAACCTGGGGGTGCGAGTAGAGAGTTTTAATATTCTCTCGAGGTATGGCCGCCATTAAACCATTCTCGATACGAAGAAGGATTTGAGCACAAATCTGGAGTGGCGAATCAACGAATAAATCTAATGTGTGCGACACTGCTCCTTCGGTTGAATTCTCAATAGGCACGACACCATAATGCGCCTTACGGCGAGCAACCTGATCAAACACTTCGGCGAAATTCGGCTGCGATAGGTAGTTCACTGAATGACCAAACTTTTCGATCGCCGCCTGGTGCGTCCAAGTCCCTTCTGGCCCCAAATAGGCAATAGTTAGGTTGTCCTCAAGAGCCAGGGCGGCAGACATGATTTCGCGGTATATGGCAATGATTGATTTATCAGGAAGCCGACCACCTTGGTTCATTGCCGCTAGTCTTTGCAGTAAAGCATGCTCGCGCTCAGGCGCATAAATTTGAAGGTCTTCATCTTTCTTAATCTCGCCAACTTCATGCACCAAATCAGCGCGCTCGTTCAACAGATTGAGCAGTTTGTGATCAAGAGCATCAATTTTCTTTCGTATATCGTCGAGTGGCACGTTGAAATATAGAATTAAGTAGTTTAAAATGAGAGGATATAGTTTCCTATCCTTCTGGGTCGATAGCGGTTAGATCAGAATCCCCATCTACCGGGTCTGGCCCGCTTTGAGGAATCCCCGCTGCTGAGAGAGCGAGTTGTTTTTCAATTTGCTCAGCGTTGATATCGTTGTCATCTGAGGATTGTTCACCACCTTCCTGTGTTTCACCAGCATCATTAATCACTTCTGGTTCAGGCTCGGGTAACTTTACAGTCCGCAACTCGGCTGAGTTAGGTAGTTCTTCCACAGATTTGACACCGAAGTGTTCAAAAAACAGATCTGTTGTTTCATATAGGAGTGGACGCCCGGGAAGATCTGCACGCCCGCCAATTTTTATTAACTCTCTATCAAGAAGCTTCTGGAGCATACCATCACATGAAACACCTCGAACGGCTTCGATGGATGCTTTGGTAACAGGTTGTCGATAAGCAACGATGGCGAGTGTCTCCATGGCGGGTCCGCTAAGCCTACTTGGTTTTCTACCTGGAAAAAGTTGCCTAACGAATTCCGCATACTCGGGGCGAGTGTAAATTTTCCAACCTTTGGCACGTTCAGCGCACGCAAACGCTCGTCCGCTCTCCTCATAAGCATGGTTCAACTTGGCAATTGCCTCAGTGATGGAATCCTCGTTAATATTGGCAAAAGCGCTGAGAGATTCGTCGAGTTCCGTTTTAGAATCCGTATCGGGATCCTCGCTATCCACAGCAATGGCATCCTCGGCCTCGGCAATACGAGCGCGTATGAGACGAGCGATTTCCGAACCTGAGAGTGGATCCTCTGAGGCAATAAGTATGGCTTCAATAATGGCAGGTAGATGCATAGACGCTCGAAACACTATAAAAGCCAGACAGGAATGCAAGTCTCTGGAACATTTGATCTAGGCTTTTTGTTCAAATATAAAATCAAACGCTGCTGAGAGAAGCTAGTATGACGAGTCAGTAATATTGCCCATTAATGAAAAAATAACGAAATTGCACATTTTGGTCTTGATGTGTGGCAGGTAATCATGGAGTTTCTGCCCGCGCCTGCTTCAGTAGGTGTCATTTTACTCACGGGGAGTAGCTCAGCTTGGTAGAGCGCTGCGTTTGGGACGCAGATGTCGCAGGTTCGAATCCTGTCTCC
Organism: Akkermansiaceae bacterium; assembly: GCA_018676385.1. Taxonomy (GTDB): domain Bacteria; phylum Verrucomicrobiota; class Verrucomicrobiia; order Verrucomicrobiales; family Akkermansiaceae; genus Oceaniferula. Next base: position 6,302 of record JABHEX010000152.1, on the reverse strand, counting down.
CCGACCATTTTCTTTTAGAAAATGCACCCCACTCGCTAAGCGAGTTTAAAGGATGAGAACATAGTTCGAGCGCACAGCGCGGATAACATCAAAGTTTGATGAGCGAGGCTTAATTTTGTGGCCGATGCTTCTCCAGAAGTTTTTGAGTCGCTATGACTCCCTCGATAGGTCCCAGTTTTTCACCTTCGTATTCAATCGAGATGATTTTTTTATACTCCACATCATTAATACTTCTGATCAGGCGGAAATAACTGAGGCTTTTTTCGTCACCCTTTTCATCAAAGCTCCAGCTCTTGGCAGAAACAGATTCAGAATACGGCATCATCGCCACCGTGCCACAGTATGGATCGGATAGCTTGCCAAAATCTGGCATCAGCTTACAGGCTGGGTGGTTCATGATCCTCGCGAGAGCCGCCAGGAAGTGCCCATTGCGCGCCCATGTTGATGCACCTGGTTCGATCACAACCATCACACCCTTGCTCTTGGCGTAATCGGCAAGTGGCGTCAGAGCTTCGATTGAATTGGTGAGCGCCACCTTACGCTTACCACCATCGGGAGCCTTGAGAAACACGCGAACAAATTTGGAACCCAGTATCTCTGCATGATCAACGTATTTCTTGTGCGCATCACCACCCTTCTTGCGTTCTTCAACAGTTTTACCAGTCGCATCAACCGCCCCTGCCATCACCAAAAATATATTTGTATTGGCTGCATCCGACCGCTTTTTCAGCTCCCGGTAAAATTCAAGATTGTTCCTTTTGTCCTCTGGAAATCCACCGTCCCAGATGTCAATTTCTGTGATGCCAAATGTTTTCTTGGCAAATGCCGGGTAATCGAGCGCCTTCAAACTACCATCTTTAAATAGATTGCGCAGCGAATACATCGACAAACCAATCGCGTAGCTCTCAACTTTATTGGCCTCATCGGCATGTTTGGCCTCATCGGCAAGTGACTTAACTGGAAACATACCAGTAAAAAAAAGACATATGGCAAATAATACAGGTATGGAGCAAATCATTGTTTTCATGTGCGATGATACGTTTATATGGTCCACAATTTTTTAACAATGTCAATATGGCTGATCATCATTAAAAAATAGTTACGATGCCTACAAACTGCCTTATTTTAGAGTTACGGTTAAGTTTCTAATGCGTTACTTAAGTTTGCAAAAAATCACCATGTATTTACACAAGCTTTTGTGTCCCCCATGACAAAGTCACATCAAAAGCCAGCTTTTGCATTAATAGCTACTATCTCTGTGATGGTTCTATTGGTGCTCGTAGCGCTAGCAATGCTCAGCTTAGCGACGGTCGAAACGCGTGCTAGTAATAACAGTTCAGCGCAAGCAAAGGCCCAAGCTAATGCCAGACTGGCACTGATGTTCGCCATAGGTGACCTGCAAAAACAACTAGGTCCCGATCAGCGAATCTCAACCACCGCTAACCAGATCAACAAACCGGGAACTGACGGTAAAGAAACACTCGCAGCTGTCGGTAACCGACACTGGACAGGCACCTACGAAGCATGGCTTTCGACATCCACTGACCGCCCCTCTCCCAGTTTCAAGTCATGGCTCATATCAGGAAACCCGACCCTTCTCTCCCAGCTTAGTATGGCAGCGACCGAGCTTTCAGACAGTAGTAGCGTCGAACTGGTCGGCTCAGGCACCCTGGGAACAAATACTAATGGACAGGTCAAAGTGCCAGCCTTGAATCTTTCAATTGGATCTAACACAAACGGACGAATGGCATGGTGGGTAGGAGACCAAGGAGTCAAGGCCAGCCTCAGCACACCTCCCCCATCGGTTGGCAGTTCGCTCGCTGTGATACGTAACAATCTCCAATCAGCTCCGCGCAATGCCATTGAACTAGCCTCTGATGGAACTGCCAAGCCTTTCGCAGGCGTGGCGACTGATGACCCACGAATGCCTCGCGTGACCGGCTGGCAGCAAGCGGCACACCTCACCTCCGATCCAGCTTCGCCACGTCCGCTCTTCCATGATCTCTCGGCATTTTCCACCGGTTTGTTAACCAACGTCCGTAAGGGTGGCTTTCGCAAGGATCTGTCGATGAAAATGGAGACCTACACGAGTGCCCCAGACCTATCAGATCCAACAAACATTCTCTACTCAGTGAGGAGTCACATGACGGGTAACAATGAGGTTGGAATCAATTTCATGGAATTGTGGAGCTACTACAATCTCTACAAGGAACTCAAGTATAACGGTGGGCATGCTTATACCACTGGTGGTAGAATACCATCAAACACACCATATCTACAAACCAAACAAACAAAGGCCGAGCTCAACACAGACCCATGGGACCGGCTCAAACACCCGATCACGATCAATTATCAGACGATCTATTCACTGGAAGCTGACCCACACCCTAGTGAAGCCGGGAAGTTCATTCTATGGTTGAACTTTGATCCGGTAGTGACGCTGTGGAATCCACTGGATGTAGCCGTGGACGTTCCCAGACATGCCGATGGTAGACAATGGAACTATCTTTATTCATTTTGGATGATTCCCTATGATATCATGGTTTCTGTTAACGGCCGCCCAGAGATTCGCTGTTCCATTATGAAGTCATCAAATTGGAAAAATGATGGCAACTTCCTAAAACTGAATGCCGGAGTGGTGGAAACCATCACCATGAAACCGGGAGAAGTGGTCAAGATTTCTCAGGGTGGCGATCTCTCCAGCAACAGCAGAGGACAGAGTGTTGGTGGATGGGAGGGCTTCAATGGGAAAAAAGGTTTTAATTACGGTGGAGGAGCCCGAGTGCCTTTACTGACCGATGCCAGCTCTGCCGGTAATTCTTCTGACATTCGCGTTGTTGTATCACCCACTGACACTATCTCATACAGAATAGTTCCGAGACAAAAGGCCCAGTCGGGCAATTCCCCCAAATTTGCCCTGACACACGTCTGGTTGAACCTTGGCGGCAGGGGTGGCAGCCTGCAAAGCTTCATCTCCGTTGATAGTCGTATAGGCTATTCGCGTGTGCAAGTCGGTGAGCAAAGGAGGTATGGACAATACTGGGGACCTAATCCTCTGGATATTCGTGCCGATCAGCATCCCGAGGTGTTTCCCGTGATTGAGGGTGCGACAATGACGCGCGATCTTCGCGTGAATGCACTCCTTAATGAAAAAGCACCGTTCATGCTCCATACCTACTATGCGAAGACTGAAGAAGAAAATCTGTCTGGATCAAGGAGCCTAGCCAGATTCAATCCTCGAGCTTACAGCCTCAATTATTATGATCTAACAAAACGGGAGCGGGACATGCTCCCGTTCGAAACAAAAATGATCGGGATGACAAGTTGGCTCAGCGCCCCTTTGGATGAGACGATCTCTGGTCAAGGGTACTTCGGATCGAGTTTTGGCGCGGAATCTGGATCGAACTACGTGACCACCCACAGCGTGCCGCGGCAGCCAATCGTCTCGCTCGCTGCGCTGCAGCACTCATTTGCTAACGGGTTTAACATGCCCGATAGAATCACTCCTTGCTGGGATGGCAGGAACCCTGATCATACCAATCGTATCTACCCCATGGAGCCACAAATTTCCCACGCCATCGGCGGATCGTTGGCTCCCTCGGTGATCCCACCTAACAAAACCACTTATAACGACACTGCTGCTACAGCAATCCCTAACTATCCTCACCCTCTGGCAGATCACTCCTACCTCGCTAACCGTGAGCTTTGGGACGACTACTTTCTATCCGGCATTGCACCACAGCCTAAACCTGCCTTCAGCCAGCAAAAAGACCAGAAAACGGTCGCCCGTGAGTTCTTTAAGGATGGCAAAAAACTTCCTACAGCACGCTATCTATCATCGCTTCGTGGTGCCGATGCGAGTGCTCTGGTTGATTCGTTTTTCTCTGGAATCCGCCCTACTCAAGACTCGATCAACAAGGTTGCCAGCTATCTGCGTGTCGATGGTATGTTCAATGTGAACTCAACATCCGTGGAAGCATGGAAAGCTGTATTGGGCTCGCTTAAGGATCGTTCGATTGTCGTGCGTGCTGAAAACGGAACCGAATCCATTGCCCCAGAGGACGGAGACACACCCGTAGCAAACATCGGCGCCCCTAGGAATGTCATCGTCTCAGATGAAAGCGGAATGAAGCAGGATCAGTGGTATGGTCGCCGTGTCTTAACAGATGATGAAATCGAGAGTCTGGCTCAAGGAATCGTTTATGAGGTGCGCAAACGTGGACCATTCCTCAGTCTTGCAGATTTCGTCAACCGCCGCGTTGGCAGCGACAAAGATCTTGCCCGCGCTGGAGCGATACAATGCGCTCTGGACTCCGATGATGTTAGCGTTAATAAAAAACAAAACGCGAACCGATCCGTCGACGCTACCACGGCTGGCCGATTTGAATTTTCCGAAGCCGAAGAGGGTGCGATGCATTACGGTGCCCCTTCTCTCGTCAAGCAGGGTGATATCCTCACACCGATCGCACCCGTGCTCTCCGCACGCTCGGATAGCTTTATTATCCGCTCTTACGGGGAAGCGTTAGACGGTAATGGACAAGTGATCGCACAAGCTTGGTGTGAGGCAGTCGTCGAACGCCAAAGTGAATACCTTGATACAGCTGATAAGCCTGACGTGCCTACCGCTAGCCTGAGTGAAGCCGTCAACCGCAGCTTCGGCAGGCAGTTCAAAATCATCTCATTTCGCTGGCTTAATCCGCGTGAAGTCTAGATAATGCGCAGCGTGATCCGGTTCGTATTAATTAGCCTCTTCGTCTTTTCCTCTGCCGTCTTTGGGGCACCGATGAAAAAAGGTGAAGTTGAAGTCCGCCTGCTTGCGGAGAGGATACCCAAGAACCTTGGCAAGATCTTGCTTGCCACCAAAGAGGCTCGGTCTGATCCATTTGACCTGCCGATGAACAACCTCTCCAAACCGCAGAAACCGCCTGCTAGGCTGTTCAGTATCTGGTCGGTGGATAGAAATGCATCCATTGCGACGGTTAAACTACCTGAGGATGGAAAGTCATTTATTATTCTACTGCTGCCGGATTCAAAACCCGGATACAAACCCGTGATCATCCCCTTCCGTGACCCTAACTTTAGAGCGGGCGACATTTATTTTTACAATAATGCTAACAAACCTGTGATGGGCGTCCTCGGCACCACAAAATTTTCACTCAACCCCAACTCAGGGAAAGTCGTGAGACCGCGGGGCTTTGGTAATGAAAGATACTACCATGCCATACTAGGCGTCAGGGAAGGCACCAAAAACAAGGTCATCAAATCGATGAAATGGCCGTCGTCAAAAATTACACGCAACTACGTTTTCTTCTACGTTGACCCCGTCAGGAAACGCATCACCTACCGCGCTGTTGATGAGTTTATCATGCCAAGGAAGGATGCAGGTGACGGGAGCTGATTGGTGAAAGGACATGGAGGAATCGCCGCACTCCGAAAGACAATAGCGATCCCGATCTGTGGCGCAACCAACTCCACATCGGGAAATTGGCAACAGGCCCTGGTATGCCTGCAAAACAAAAAACCCACTCCCTGTGAAGGAAGTGAGTCATGTTTGTTGAATTATTTCGTTACCGAAATTACTTACGGCGACGAAGGATTAGAGCAAGTCCACCGAGACCCAGAAGGGCGGCTGAGGATGGCTCAGGGATAGCTGCCCCTACTTCGAGAATCTCAATGGCTGACACGAATGCACCAGTAGAGTTACCACCAGTGAAACCGTAAGCCGTAGTAGCTGCGCTTGTACCGTTATGTGATGCTAGATAGTGACCGTCCCAATTGGAACCATTCTCCTGACCGCCGTGTTGTGTGTCGAATGGCGAATCACCAGAGATTCCTGAGAGACCAGCTGTGTTACCAGCTCCACCAATGTTGAAAGCTGCCAGAACTAGTGAGTTGGCTGAAGTAGTTAGGTCGATCGATCTGGTATTACTTCCAGAGAACCCCGAGTTACCAACACCTGCCGCCGTACCTGAGAGCATGAATGCATACACGTTACCACGAGAGGTGTTATTGGCGGATAGAGTCTGCACACCAGCAGTAGGGTTATCCATATACCATATGCTTCCGAAGAGTGTATCTGTGGCAGATGCGACGGGATTACGATCAACAGCTTCGATCAAGGACACACCATTGTAGGTGACATCATTTGATTGACCTGATGTGTTGTTGAAGCCGTGCTCACCAGTGACGAAAACGACTAATTTGTCAGCGCCTGTGCCGTCGATGGAAGTAGTAGTAGTATTGTTGCCATTGGCATTTACTACTTGTGTAATAGCGATCGCCGCATTTGTTGATAACGTGCC
>JABHEX010000151.1 GCA_018676385.1 Akkermansiaceae bacterium | reverse complement strand
TATTTAAGACAAACACCAAGGTAGAGCTCATCGCCATGACCGAAAAAGCCTACTGCGTTAAAGGCAAAGCAAGTCATGCAGGAGTTACAGGCTGGGTAAATCCAAATCATCTCGCGTCCAAGGACAAGGATTTCATCAGCAATCTTAAACAACTCTACAAACGCCAATTGATAGTTAAGGACTTGATCGCCAATAAGGATGTCGCCATCGGCATGACCCTCGATGAAGTCCAAACTTCACTCGGTGAGCCCACAGAAACTGAGATTGTACAAACCCGCGATGGTCAGTCGGGGAAATGGGACTACGTCATCACCGAAGAACAAAAACACTATAGGAAAACCGTCGATCCTCATACTGGCCAAGTTTACCGACAGCTCTCTCATGTGACCGTTGAAGAACGCTCCCGCACCACCGTCAAATTTAAAGACAACGTGGTCACATCACTCACCAGAAAGAAAAACAACGGCCCTGGCAAAATCCGCATCGTGCCGGCTCCAGTGATTTTCCACTGGTAATCCGAGATGGGTTTGGTGCAGTCTCTGCCCATGCCAAACCAAGCATCTCCCCTAACCATTGCGGCCATTGGCTGCGGGTCTCGTGCCAGAACCTATTTGGAAATCGCCGTCGGCTTGGGTGACCGCTACACCGTGGTGGCAGGAGCCGATCCTGTCCCAGAGAGACGTGACACACTGAGTAAAATTTCCAATAACCCCGACTTTAAAAGTTTTGCCTCAGCGGACGAACTACTCGCTGAAGAACGGATGGCTGATGTTGCCTTCATTGGCACCCAGGACAACTACCACTTCGAACCCGCTAAAAAGGCACTCGAGAAAGGATACCATCTACTACTGGAAAAACCAGCCGCGCAAACACTTGAGGAAACTCTCGAACTGACCGAGCTGGCAAAAAAGTATGACCGTAAGATTCTGCTCTGCTTTGTTCTACGCTACACACCCTTTTACTCGAAGGTGCATGAGATTATTCGGTCGGGACAGCTCGGCGACGTCATCTCCATGCACGCCCATGAGGGAGTTGATGCTTGGCATCACGGGCATTCCTACGTTCGCGGCCACTGGGCAAAGACAAGTGAGAGCACCCCGATGATCATCGCCAAGTGCAGTCACGACACCGATTATATCGCGTGGCTGTTAGGCAGCCAGTGTAAAAGTGTTAGCTCATACGGCCGGCTTTCCTACTTCAATGAATCCCATGCGCCTGAGGGAGCCACCGCCCGCTGCACTGACGGATGTCCGCATGCTGCTCCTCAAGGAGGAAGCTGTATGTATGATGCCCATCACTATCTAGACAAACACGAGCGTTGGCTCAGAATGATCTACCCCCACCCAACTGAGCGTACTAAAGAAGAGGTCGCTGAATGGTTGAAAACATGTGCTTGGGGACGCTGCGTCTGGAAGTGTGATAACGATGCTGTCGATCATCAGGTCGTGAACATGGACTTTGAAAACGGCAGCACGGCCAGTCTGACCATGACTGCGTTTGATTGCGGTAGAGCGTTGGAAGTTTTTGGAACCAAGGCATGCCTGCGAGGAGGCGATGAACATAAAATCATCTCGGGTCACGACATTAGCATTCGCGATCATGAAAGCGGAGAAACAAAATTCGTTGACCTTGATGAAATCAATGACGACGGCTATCAAGGCCACGGTGGCGGTGACTATGGATTGGTTAACGCTATGGATGCCATCTTCCGTGGAAAAGGATCCGATAGCTCACTCATTGAGAACTCTGTCGAAGGCCACCTGATCGGATTTGCTGCTGAACAGTCGCGCATCAACGGCGGCACACCCGTAGAGCTGAATCACTGATTCACCAAATTACAGAATCTTCTGTATCACTTCCTGCCACTGCTCGGTTTTGTTCTGTGTTCACCAAAGTATTTCTCACTTCGATAGCGTAGCCACACCCGCAACGTTTGCGGCACTTGCTCGCGCTGCTCTTTAGTCAGCGATTGGTAGAGCTTCATCGCCTTTTCTCGCTCCCCCCGACATGCCCGATTATTATGGGCATTCCAGTAGCTGCGGGCAGCACGAATGCGGCGATTGACTTCCTTAATCAACGCCTTGCCCACTAGCGGATTGTCCGTTTTCTTTTTCTTAGCAGGCATGCATTTTTTAATCTATTTAGCTAGGAAGTGATTAACCCATTTAAGTTCAGCACCGTTGAGTTTGCCAGTCGGAAAACCCGGGTTTTTGAGTGTTTTTGCCCACGATTGAAGTGATGCCTCGAGTTCAGCAGCCAACACCGGATATTTCTTGATCAGATTCACCTTTTCGTGTTCAGGACTACTTAAATCAAAAAGATACTTGCGGTCACCAGCTTGGTAATATTTCCATTTGCCTTCGCGCACGGCTGCCTGTCGCCAAAACCGCCAAAACAACTTCTTGTGAGGAGGTGCCTTTACCTTATCGGTCAGGTGAGGGATGAGGTTCATTCCATCTAGCTTTGAATCTTTTGATAAGCCTGCCAGCTCGACAGCGGTCGCCCCGACATCCAGCGAGCTGACAGGATGCTTGTATATTTTTCCGGTCGGCAATCTACTAGGCCAAGTCACGATAAATGGAACTCGAATGCCGCCTTCGGTAAGCATTCCTTTTTCACCCACCCAGGGATCATTGCGCGATCCATTCCACGCTCCCTTTTTATGTGACAGAGGGAGATCCTTCATATCAGCCTTCAGCGGCGCACCATTATCGCTGATAAAAAAGATCAAGGTATTTTCCGTCAATTTGTGATCAGCCAATCGATCTCGAATTCGTCCCACCCCATCGTCAATGGCGGCCATCATGGCAAGTGCTATACGACGGCGTTCAGGCATTTTCCCAGGAAATCGCTTCAAGTATTTCTCCGTCGCATCGAGTGGAACATGAGGTGCAAAATACGGCAAATAGAGGAAGAATGGGTTTTTGGTATTCCTGTCGATGAATGACAACGCGGCATCTGTCTGAATGTCGAGTCGATACCCCTTTTTGCGTAGCTGCTTGGCTGGTTTCACATCCTTGCCATCCAAATCAAAATTAGCCCAGTAACTCTGAGTATGTCCGCAAAAGACATCGGTGAATCCTCGTTTATCTGGAAAATACGGACGTGCCAGCTTGTGCGGGATCGCAACCTTCTTGCGCTTGTCCACCTCGACATCGGGCATGTGCTCTCGAATCCATTCTTTTGAACTGTGATTAGGATCGAGATGCCATTTCCCTACCATACCTGTGACGTAGCCCGCTTTTTGTAAGCGCTGCGGAATCAAAAACTCATCAAGTGGCATTGGAATAATGCCATTGGCATCGAGCCCAAAGCGATTCTGATCACGACCACTCAATAATCCGGCACGCGAGGGAATGCATTGGGGGGCTGTAATATAACCACTAATACAACGCACACCGTCTTGGGCCAGTTGGTCAATATGTGGCGTTTTCAAATCCTTTAACGAACCTTGGCACCCTAAATCAGCATAACCTTGGTCGTCCGTAAAAATCACGATGATGTTTGGCTTTTCCCCAGCCGTAACAACAGATTGAAAAATGACGGCAACTGCTGCGCATCGTAATAATTGTATTAAGTTCATCATTATAAAACTATTTGCTCGCCTTGCCTATCATCCTAATGCTCTAGCGCTACAGTGTCATTCCCTGCACGGCAAACGAAAAAATCACGATCACATAAGTCACTAACAGTGATAATATTTCATGCCACATCTATACTCACCGCTGACGGGAACTGTTTTTTGCCGTCTAGCCACAAAACTCACTTACTACCCAACAGCTCAGTATGGCGGATTTCGGGTTTGCCGCTATTGCCTTTAACGTCAGCTGACATCCATTCGGCCCTGGCTTTTCCACCTACCACTGTAACGGCAAGAAATCCTCCTTTTTCGCCAAAAAACCGGTGATAGGTTTTATCTACCTTGGGTGCACCGCCAAACATGTGTTGGTCATTGACTGGTCCACAGCCCATTTCAAGAACTCCGGTTTGAGGATCTTTTGAGCAATACTGCCAATGCCGGTCACCGCAGATGACGTAGGTATTTTTTTGTTTTGCCAGAAAATTGCGTAGCTGCTGGCCCTCGTTAGAAAAACCTTTATTTGAATGGTTGTCATTTTTGCCCCGCTTATCAGGCCCGACAATTGGCCCCGGGACAATAAGAAATTTGTGAGTCGCATCGGACTGCTTCATCGTTCTCATTAGCCACGCCTTCTGCTCCTTGCCTAAAATCGTTTTCTCTGGACCATCTTCCACCCTATTAGAAGTTCTGAAGTCACGATGCTCTGTTAACCATATCTGGACATGCTTGCCCCACCGGATTGTCCGGTAGGTTTTTTCTCCCATAGGAACTTGCTCACGGAATATTTTCAACCCTTGGTCGAAAGTTAGGTCACCATACGTCTGACCCGGCCAGCAATCGTTTTTGAGCGTGTCGTGATCATCCTTCATAAAATATGAGCTGACTTGACGGTGAAAATTCATGTTATGTTTATAAGCAAAGATGAGGTTCCACTTCGCACGCGCTTGCTTGATATTTTTACACAGTGGCGCTTTGTCGTAGTAAAGAATGTCACCTGTGTGCACAAAGAAGTGCGGGTCAAGTTCCAGCATTGTCTTGTATGCCACATGCCCCTGCGCGCCGGAATCAATACTTCTAACCGACTGGCAGGTCGTGACGAGGAATCGGATTGGCACACATTGCGTTTTTTCAGGTGCTGTCTTAAAACAGCCATTCGTTGTGCTAGAAATTTTGTCACTCCCAACTCCGCGCACTTGGACAATGCAGCTGTAGCTGGCACCAGACTTAAGATCGGATAATTTGAATTGATGAATAAAATCGTTCTCTGCGAGTACCTTCGCCCAATCAGTCCATGCAAAAGCTCTTTTTTTATTTGTTGCTACATACCCTACTCGAACTTCTCCCGCCATACCCCTAGCAACCCCCTCAGGCATGCTTTCAGCATCTTTTTCATTACGCTTCAGCCCTTTAGTTAAAATTGGCAGCTTGTCGAAGTGGGCACGCTTCTCATGGGTCAGCCTCACCCAAACAATTGCAGACGTCTGATCAACCTCGCCAATCTTAATCCCACTGGCAAGATAGGGCCCACTGCTATCAGCGAGGCCATCCAAAGATATCGACAAATAGACTGCTATAATAATCTGCCGTAATTTGACGCATTGATAAAACATAATAACGAAATCTATGTAATTAGCTTTTTAATGTAAACCATTATGCCAAATTGGATGTAATACCACATTATCAATTAGCTCATCTCAAATTCAATATTCTCCAACTATGAAACTAAATTGCCTAAACATAATCGCATCGAGCTCTCTGCTGACCTCGTTGATTATTCACGCCGATAATAATACTTGGGAAATCAACAGTAATAATGACTGGAATAATCAAATACTAAAATCAGACGGCGCCGTCATTGAAAACGGTCAAATTTCACCGATAGCAAAAAAAGCAAATGTATTAACAAAACTACGCTCATTTGATTCGAAACGCTCGGTGAAATCACTAACAATCACTCAGTCACCTATCTGGCAAAACTGGAACCCAATCGACAACCTCGGCCCATCAAATCTCAAGGACGCACCGGTCCTGCTGACGATGGGACCGGACAACTACTGGATGTTTGGCCGCTATACAGATAGTCATCCGCGGCGTAAAAAAAAGGGAGCAAAGCCTATGCCTTCTGCTTCATTCACCCCAGAATTAGCCAAGCTCGACGGATTTGATATACCGCTGCAGACTACACGATTTGCCAACCAGTTCAACGCGCCGGGCGGTCTTAAACCAAGCAAAGGCGGCTACCACGCATGGCAGAGCCGCGACATGAAAAACTGGGTGCACCACGGACCTGTGACAGAAAACTTCTCCAAGTGGGTGACCAGTGCCGAAATGGTTGATGGTAAAGCTTACATTTACTATGATTTCCCCAATGATCAGGACCCTCACGTCTATGTGGACAGCGATCTAACCGATGGGGAACCTGGCGAGAATAAAGGCATCGCAGTCAGAGACCCATCACATGGATCTGACGCTGGCTTCATCCGCGCTCTCGATGGCAAGATGCACTGCATCATTGAGGACTGGAGCCCAATCAGCGCCAACAAACGGTCATGGGACTCCCCACTCGCTGGTCACTTTGTAAGCCCCGATGGTATCAGTGGATTTGTCGCCAAAAAACCTGCTATCGATAACCGCACCAAACCCACAGGAAAAATCGGCACCTATAAACACCCACACTGGACGAAGGAAGATCCTACGAATTTCAAAACCAACATCGCAAAATATGAAATCCACGAACCCGAACAGGAAGCATACGGAGACTGGGCAGCGATCAGCATCGGTGGTCAGTATTACCTGTTTGGCGACTACGATCCGGTCGGTGGTCACGAAATGAGCGTTGGTTGGTTCACTTCATCATCGATCGATCAGCCATTCACATGGTGCGACAATATCGGTAAAGGCCACCCCGACCCCGACGTCTGTTTTGCCGAAGGACAATTTTATCTGGCAACTCAACAGAAAACCGACTTTGTAAGTTCAGGACCATGGGTCGAAAAAGTCGAAGCACGTGTGGGCGTTGATACTAATAATAACGGTAAAGCCGACAAATGGAGTAAGTGGTTAGCCGTCAAGGAAAGCTATGACTACATCGCCGGCTTCTCTAAACAGATTAAGCGAATCCCCGCACAGATGGATCTATCAGAGCTGCCTGAAGGGTTTGGATTTCAAGTCGAATTCAAGATTGATGACACGACAGAAAACAAGTCAAAACCCAGCATAGACCGCCTTACTGTTAGTTTTAAGTAAACAAGACATTACTCTAAAAAATCATCACGTATGAGCTTGGGCGTCAGGGATCGACCACTAAATTAAGCGCTAATCAAAGCATTTGACCTCACTGAATAAGCTGAGTAGCGTCGCACCACTGACACATAGCAATTATGCCATCACCCCAATCATGTCCAAAAAAACAAGAGGCTTTAGATTTTCTTGCTCTTTGTCATAACGAACTGGGCTGGGATCAGGCAAAGCTTTCTATCAGACAAACAGCAGCACGTGATGCCTTCGATGATAACCAGCCATGGCAACCGAGCTTTGAAGAGCTCGAGCACGGTGCACGCGTTGCTTGGCGCAACAACGCCCGCTGTATCGGCAGGCTCTTCTGGTCTTCACTAGAAATACGCGACAAACGTAATCTCCGCGAGCCTGAAGCAGTAGCAGCGGATTTGATCGAACACATACGTCTTGCCACAAATAACGGAAAAATTAAGCCGTTGGTCAGCATTTATGCCCCAGAGGACCAGCATGGCCCATCGCTACGTATATGGAACCATCAGCTTTTCGGATATGCAGGCTATGGCAAGCAAGCCAACGGTCATTATTTAGGTGATCCCAAGAATGAGAAATTCACTCAAATTGCTCAAAAAATGGGCTGGCAAGGAAAGGGAACTGATTTTGACTTGTTACCATGGATCATTCAAAAACGCGGCGAAACAGCACAGATTTTCAACCCACCAGAAAATGATTGCCTGAAAGTGGCACTCCGTCATCCCAGCTTCGAGTGGTTTGCAGATCTTGGACTGGAATGGTATGCGGTTCCAATTCTCTCTGATATGAATCTCCGTATTGGCGGACTCAATTTTCGCGCGGCACCGTTCAATGGATGGTATATGGGAACAGAAATTGGATCACGTGATCTTGGGGATGAGGGACGTTACAATCAATTACCCGTCATAGCCGATAAAATGGACCTTTTAGGTAAAAACAAAGAAACTCTCTGGAAAGATCGCGCCCTTGTAGAGTTAAATGAAGCAGTTCTGCATTCTTACTCTGAAGATGGTGTCCGTATCGTTGATCATCATCGCGCATCATCAGAATTCATGCGCTTTGTGAAAAAAGAACAGGCAGAAAAACGTCTAGTATCCGGTGATTGGAGCTGGCTTGTACCGCCCATGTCAGGATCCGCAACTGAAGTTTTCCACCGAGGCTGGAAAGATCACAAATCGCTACCTGATTATCAAATCCAGCGTAAGGCGTGGGAGCTAGCTGACTAATTGGCTAGATCAGCTATAAAATATGGCTGATGGCTATGCCTTACTTCAGCTCCTTGATGCGTACATTACGATACCAAACTCTTTTAGCCTCATCCTGGAAACTGATGTAGCCTTGTGCAGGACGATCCTTCATATCGGTTTTGCTGAGATCAAGATCTTGAATCAGTTCATCATTGAGCACAACTGTGAGGTGTGAGCCCTTCATGGTGATCGTATAGTGGTTCCATTCACCAGCTGGCTTTACTACCATTTTCTTTGGAGCTGAAGTCCGAATGACACCACCGCAATCATGATGCCCAAATTTCTTTTTCCCATGAGTATCAAGAATTTGCACTTCAAATCCGCTTGTGACGTGATTTTCAAGATCACCAACGCGCATGAAAACACCTGAGTTTCCTCTTCGTTCAAACTTAAATTCTAAATCGATAACAAAGTCAGTGTATGTGCGATTAGTCGTTAGGTAGGCATCGTATCGCTGCCATCCGCTTTCGCCAGCGCGGGGTTGGAGTGCGATCACGTTGTCCTTTTCAACAACCCAGTTGCCTTTGGTTTGCCAACCCGTTAGATCCTTGCCGTTAAACATTTCAACAAAGCCGTGCTCATCAACGACCTCACGAATGTTGATATCCTTATACTCCACGTGCATGTCTTGTCCGCCATGAAGCTGTAGGCCGAAGTGCCCTTTAATTCGCCCCTTATCGTTAGTCAGTTTTGACGAAACCACGCCATTGATTTTAACTTCGATATCCCGACCGACTGCACGGAGCTCAAGTGTAGTCCACTCCCCGGGTTTATAGTTTTTCTTTGGGATATCCCTGCTAGTTGGTTTGCTGACCCATTTACGGCCTCCAGTTTCATAAAGGCCTCCAGTCATCTGGGACTGATCAACTTCGACTTGAAAACCATTGACGCTCACTTTGCTGTCAACTCGGGCAGCGCGGAAGTAAAAACCACTATTACCTTTAATAACGCGAAACTTGGCAGTGACGACAAAATCTGAATACTGCTTATTGGAAAGCAGCATACCGTGACGTTTTTCGCTCTTTGGACTTTTACCGACAATGGCACCGTTCTCAACACTCCAAGTCCCTCCAGGGAGAGCCGTCCAGCCGTCAAGGTTTTTGCCATTGAACAAATGGGATGATTTTTCAGCCTTTGCGCAACTGAAGGTCATGCAAAGGATAAGAGAGATATATATAAATGCTGTGGTTTTCATGAGTAACAAATTTACGGAGTTCGTGGTCGTTTTGTTTCAGTGAGACGGCTGATTCAAATGGTAATATCGAGGACATCCCCAGGTTTGATTGGCTGGCCAGAATCGGCGCTGGTCATGGCGGCAAAACAAAGCTCCAGACTACGCAGGTTTTCCTTTGCCGAGTTTTCCGGCTCGCGATCTTCTTCGATCGCGCACAGCAGCTCGCCCATAGCACCGGCGAAGCCATCATTAAACCAATTACCGTCGAGCGGAACTACCGCTTCTCCCTCAGCAGTAGTCAGCGTAACTTGGTCGTTAGCACAAACTGGTCCAGTGCTACGGAACGTGCCCTTAGTGCCGGTGACCACCGTGGTCTCGGCGGGAGAGAATTGAGTGGCAGCGTGGAAATTCAGTGACGCTTGGCCGGCATCAAAACTCACCAAAGCACCTGCGCTCAATGGCGGTTCAACATCCTGATCCGGGACGCGCGAAGTATTGGCAAAGACCTGAGTCGGGCAGCTCTCGCCAAACACACAGGAAACCATGTCGAACCAATGGATAGCAAAATCGTAAAGTAAGATGTGATGGATATTCTCAAAATGAGTTCCTTTGATCCAAGTGTGGTCCCATGCAATGTGAATGTCACAAGAGACAATATCTCCCAGCAAATCATTCTTTAACACCTGTCGTAAATAACTAAAATACGGTGCCCAGCGCCCGTTCTGATTAACCGCTAGTTTGCGGCCGCGTTGCTGCGCGAGTTCAACAAGCTTGCGACCCTCACGAATGTCAGTGACAAAGGGCTTCTGGCTCAAGACGTGTTTGTCCGCCTCCAGCGCACGCTTTATCAAAGCAAGTCTCGGTGCCGGGTGCAAAGCAAGGTCAACCACTTCGATGTCTTCGCGCGCAAAAATTTCTTCCGTATCATCAGTCACAATTGCCTCCGGAAAATATTCATCCCGCAGAGACTCCGCGGCTGCCAGATTCATATCGCACAACGCAACGACTGAGTAACCCATACCACGATAGGCATCCAGATGGTTCTTGGCAATACCTCCACATCCGACGAGCGCAATTGATGGTCGGTATTCATCAGGCACCGGCGGTTTATAGGGAAACTTAGGAGCAGATATACTTTTTGCAGTAGCCGCTTTCAATTCCCGAGCGTCATCGTTGTCGTTACTCATGATTAATCTCCTAGCAAGGTTTGAGTTCGCCCGGTTTCTGAACTGAGAATTGCGGCATCCACAATCTGCTGACCAATGCGTGCCAGCACCGGTGAGAGTGGACCATCGATAGCTTCACCTGCGGCAATTTTTTTCAGACAATATTCAATCCCGTTGCCTTCACCCTGAGGAAACGGGTCTACCGGTTGGTCATAACCCTCGGGCTTCTCGCGTGTTTGGATTCGGATCGATTGTTCATAGTCGTAGCTACTGATCGTGCCCTCGGTTCCCCGAATAACAAAACCACACTTCGGCTGTGGCTGGTGCACCCACGGATCGGAGAAAGTACCCCAACGTGTTTCAAATTTTGAAAGATGCTCACCATAGCGAGCCACCGTGATACTGTGCTCATCTACCTCAAGGCCAGTGGTTCCACCGACCACACTGGTAATTTCATCGGGCTGTTGGCCACCGTTGAACCACGTTCCTAAAGTGACACCATATCCAAGATAATCACATAACGAGCCGCCGCTCGAATCCTTTTTATACCACCAGCTTTCCCGTTTGGTTTCAGCAGTCGGTTCTAGCTCAACCTTATCAGCACCATGATACAGTGGTCCGCGGTTACCATCGTAGTAATGAACTTCGGTAATCCCCCCGATCAATCCTTCACTGATGAGGCGGTGTGCCGTGACGTGGCTCTCGACCCATCGCAGCGGCCAGTTGATGATGAGCTCCTTACCTCGACCCTCCATCGCGGCGATCATACGATCCGCGTCCGCGACTGAACCAGCAAATGGTTTTTCGACAAAAATGTGGACGTCATACGGGGCAATACGCTCGACCCAATCTGCATGCTCAGCAGTCGGTGGGCAGAGGATAACCATGTCCGGTTTCGTTTGCTCCATGCAGGTTACATAGTCAGTAAAGGTCTGTCTTTCTGACAGACCGAATGTTTTTTTTGCCCCCTGCATACGCTCAGCGTGTGGATCACAAATACCGACAATTTCTGCATTGGGATGCTCATCGACACATCGGAGCAAGTCCCCCATATGCATATGAGAAAATTCAATTCCTACAATTTTCCAAGTTTTTGACATTATTTTGTTAGGTAGTTTTGAAGGTATAGGTATCGGCTGGCGTGGTTACAAAAATGTTATTCCATTGTTTCTCATTCAAACCGCGTTCCTGCATCATTT
Source organism: Akkermansiaceae bacterium (assembly GCA_018676385.1). GTDB lineage: Bacteria > Verrucomicrobiota > Verrucomicrobiia > Verrucomicrobiales > Akkermansiaceae > Oceaniferula. The sequence goes on along the minus strand of JABHEX010000151.1, from coordinate 15,224 downwards.
GGGAAAATTCATTCAGTAAAAAACTAAGCCCCGGAGCACCTCCATAGCTTTTCCAGTATGATGGCCGGGCTGCATCCATGCCTAACATGATTTGGTTGGGGAAATCACCAATCAATTCCATCAAGAGGTCAAGCGTCGGGTTAGTGGTAGTTTTCCAACGGAAACCGCTATCATACTCAACCCGCACACCGGTTTGTAGGATTTCACGGTGATACTCGATGTCGGGTTGGCGATCAGTGTGGGAGAGCACAACCTTACTAAGATCCACACCATGAGAAGACAACAGTGCCGCTTGTTCCATCGCCCCCCTACCCTCTTCCACATGGGTAAGGATCGGCGCACCCGTCTGCGTGTGGGCAACAGCAGCAGCTTGGAAAATCCGCCGATTCCGATCAGTGATATCAACACCCCCGCTGGCAATCTTGATTAATCCAGCCCGATGAGATGTCCGGTCGACGCATGGACCAGAGTAGTCAAAGCGGTCAATCCCCACCTCGATATCCGCGATGAATAGCTCAGCTAAACGATCAACCGAGTAGTGATGACTCCAGTGTCCATCATCATAATACTTGCCCAAATGTAAACCAGTAGGACATAGGATATGAACCTTAGTAGCCTCAGAAATATCAACTAACTTTAACACATTACGGCCTGAATCGCATGGCATAGAATCTACCATAGCTCGACCACCATCCGCATAAAATTGCGCCAACTCAGCGATACCATTTGCTACAGATGGTAATTTAAAATCAGGAAACCGCATCGTCGCCACATTATTGTCGATAATGATATGCTCATGGGCATAACAAACACCAAACTGCTCCCTCGGGATATCACCCAATATGGTTCTAACAATATTCACAAATCGTATCCTTCTCCGTTCTGCATTACTCGAAATGGTTGCTCGATCCGCTCGCATTCCGATGCGAAGAATTCCGGTGATGCTGTATTGAAAGCAAACATGTCAAAATGATGTGGGATGGCTATGCCAGCATGGGTAGCCTTGGCCAGCTCAGCTGCCTCTCGCCCATCAAGGTTTCCTGCCACACGGCGTTCGGGTTTGTTGCCATTGATCGGAACAAACGCAACGTCAGGCTCAAAAGGTAGGATTGCGGGCACCAATTCATTATGCATCAGAGTGTCACCACTGTGATAGAATGTCTGGCCATTAGCCCGTGCAACGAAACCGAGGAATCGACAACATCCTTGGTCGTCGCGATCGACGGCATTGTGCGCGGCAGGAATACCATGGAGGGTGACATTACCGACCATAATGCTCTCACCCGCATCAATTACTTCAAGTGCATCATCCACGTCCCCAAGCCTATCGAGAACGAAGGTCCGGTTAGCGCGCGGAATCACCAGTCGCGCTTGGGGGTTTACTTCTAACAACGCCAATAGGGTTTCGGCATCCAAGTGATCGGTATGATTGTGTGAGCTGGTGATGACGTCGATATCGGTCAGAAGTTCTGGTGAAATAACCAGCTCGGTGACGCGTGTATGTGGTTTGTCTGTATTCTCGTATTTGCGCGTTAGTGAATCCGATAGATAGGGATCAAAAAGAATAGTAGCTGCCGGTGTGTAGACGAGGAATCCGCTTTGACCGAGCCACCAAACGCGCGACCGCTCCTCTGCCCTTGCGCGAGAGATATCTTCGAGCAGTGCATCGTTTTTTTGATAAGCCGGCTGCATGTTAGGATTCAATATTGAGTTCCTGTTTAACTAATTTCACACCTTCCACCATGTTGACGAGTTTCTTTTTAGCAGCCCAGCGCGCGGTCTGGCTGAGTCCGCAATCTGGCGCGAAGACAAGACGATCAGCTGGTGCATGCTCCAGACATAAACGCACACGATTAGCAATATCCTCCGGCGTTTGGATGAAATAGCTTTTCACATCCACGATCCCCACAGCAACGTCCATCCGTTCAGCAATTTTTGAAATCAATTCAATCTCACTAAACTCGCGGCTCGCCATCTCCACATGCATTTCGTCGCATTTAAAATCGAGGAATTCTGGGAACATGGGAGCGATGCGACGGTATCCGACGGCGTGCCCCTTGAAGTTTCCGAAACATAAGTGTGTGCAAAGCCGTGTGCGCCCCACAACGGACTCAACCGTACGGTTGAAGATATCTACAAAACGTTTTGAGTCCTCCTTGTAGGCATAACAACTCATTGATGGTTCATCCACGCTTATTTCAGTACATCCAGCCTCAACAAGACCCTCTAGCTCTTGACGAACAAACGGCAACAGCGCTTCAGTGAGCGCCCAGCGATCTTCGTATTGCGCATTGGGAAGAAGTCGGCCACTCATCGTGTATGGGCCGGGAACACTAGCCTTAAGTGTGACGGGAGGAGCGTCCGGAAACGGTTTCTGGAGACGGACGAGGCGTTGGTATTCCTCAACCACACCGAGCCCGCGTGGCGCAGTAATTTCCCCGACGACCTGATGCTTGCCGCGTTGATCATGGGCTGGCGGACCGAACAGACGAGGCGAGGCAGATTCCAATTCAATCCCGTCTAGATATCCGTAAAACGAAAGATTAAAATCGAGGCGTGTCTGTTCGCCATCGGTGACGACATCGAGACCAGCTGAGTTTTGATCGTGAAGAGCAGCGATCACAGCATCGTCTTGGATTTCAGCAAGGTCTTTAGACCCAAAAGAACGAAGGTTACTGGATGCGAATTCGAGCCAACTCGGAAACGAATAGCTACCAATGACGGACGTACGTAGTGGACATGTTTTCATAATATAATTGTGCTTGGTTTAGTGGTTATTGTTATTTTAGTAGTTAAGTTTCCAGTCATGAGCACCAATTGCTGCTCTTTGTGTCGGGGCTTCCAATACTGCTCCTTGATTTCGCAATGTCTCTTGCAGCTGATCAATTGGTAACTCGGGGAGCTCCAGCTTTAGTTTGAGTGACAGCGCAGCAGCAGAACCACAAGCATGACCCATCGCCATGGTTTGTGCCATCGATCTACAAGATGCATGCGCGTCATGAGTGGCGCTGAAGCAACGACCACAGACTAAAGTTTGGTAAGTATCGCGAGGCAGAAAACAGCGAAAAGGGACTTCATAAACACCTCCATCGGGCACGTATGCCCAGTGCGTTTCATCTTCACCACTTGAGGATTCGCGGTGGTCTTCAATAGGAGCACCGCAGAGCAGCACCTTATCCTCAAATTGGGCTTTACTCAGGCAATCTTCACGCGTGAGCCGATATTGCCCATAAACACGGCGACTCTCGCGCACGCCAATACTGGAGGAGAGGCCAATGATGTTTGATGATTCAAACCCAGGAACGCAGTCGCGCAAGAAATCCTCATAAATAAATGCCTGCCGTCGACCGTCTTGCTCAGCACTTGTTAGCTCTGCAGCATCAAGGCCAGAATAACCAGCCACCCTTACCGCCACAGTTGAGATGCAGCCCTCCGCATTCATTGGATGAATGCTACCTGCCTTGCGAGGCAACGCGTGTGTGTTTGCTTCAACGGCTTGAGCCATCTTTTGCATGAGCATTTTCTTACCTCCTGCTTGCTGATAGCGATCCAGATCGACGTTGGACATACGAAAAGTCGTGGTCATCGTTTGCACCGGTTCATGCTCACCAGCCGTCTCGTAATCAATTTCGGCAAAATGACAAAAATCGGCATCCCCAGATGCATCAATAAAGACACGCGCTTTGATACGAATAAATCCTTGCTTACCTACGACCACGACAGACTGCACCTGACCCTGCTCCTGCACAACATCCACAAGATTTGTGTGGAGTAGCGTCTGTACGCCTGCCTCGCTCAACAATTGATCCCAAACCAGCTTTAGGCGTTCAGGGTTGTAGTTCACACCAGTGCCTGCACCGTAGGTGTTGGGGCGCAGGAAAACAGCTCCTGCAGCATCCAATGCATCAACGACTCGATTACCAATACCACCCGCCACTTTTTTCGGGGTATCTCCCGGAGTAAAAAAACCGTAAAAAGTATCCAGTGCTTGGGTTGAAATACCCCCAGGAAAACCTGCCCGATCAATCAACGTCACTTTTTCTGCTCCGCTAGCTTTGGCAGCCAGTGCAGCACAGCAGCCCGCGGAACCTGCACCGATGATCAACACGTCGGTGGCGAAGGCGAGTGGAACCGCATTATGATTGATACAATTTAGCATAATTACTGGCCAACGTTTTCGTAGTAGCGAGAGATTCGATGAGCATGCTCATCATAGGCGCCCTCGAAGAGTTCTACAGCGCGCTCAGCACCTACAACCACTCCTGCACTCAATACTTTTGGCGGTTGTCCTGCAGCTGTCAGTCGCTGTGCAACTTCCGCCTTGATCGAATTCACGATAAGGCAACCTCCTACAGTCGATCCCGGAGCAACGGGTTCATCTAATCCGTCAATACTGATCATGGCATCACCGAGCGGAGCACCGGTATCGAGCACAATATCAGCAAAATCTTGCAGCTTCTTTCCGTCCTCACGTTTGCTGGTGCTCGGCTCTGAATGAAGCTTGCTAATCAAAGCAACAACTTTGACACCGCGCTTCTGAAAAATTTCAGCCATCTCGATTGGCACTACATTGCAACCGCTTGATGAAATCACCAAAGCGGAATCTTGTTCATTAAGATCAAAATTACGCAGAATACGATCAGCGAGTCCTGGCACGTTTTCGAGGAACATCGCTTGGCGCTGTCCGTTTGCTCCAACCACAAGGTTGTGGAACGAGAGTGACAGCTCAACGATTGGGTTAAACCCTGGAAAGGAACCATAACGCGGCCACATTTCCTCAGTCATCATTCGGCTGTGACCAGACCCAAAAAGCTGGACCATGCGGCCGTTAAGAATCGTCTGGGAAAAAAGATCGGCAACTTGTTCGATCTGGGATTGCTGGGCTTCTACCGCATCGATCAGTCCACGGCTTTTATTGAGAAATTGTTGAGTAGGGGTCATTTGGATGGTTTTTTGAGTATTTGAATAAAATCTACAATGTTGTTGAGATGGGGTGGACGGGCTGTGCGCACGTAATATCCAGAATAAAGCACGCCGAGCTTGAGGGCGTCTTCAGGAGTGAAACCAAGGAGCATGCCAAGACCAAATCCCGCGTTAAGGTGATCGCCGGCGCCGGTTGTTATTTTTGGTGTTGCAGTGTGGGGGCCAACGACCGACCAACGACCATTAGACGTCGCACAGGCTGCAAAATCAACAGGGTGCCCCATAGCGCACTCAATGCCGAGCTTCGAACGGATCGCCTCTAGCGCCTGACACAACGATTCCGGTTCGCTGTCTGGCTCATCAATAGCAAGCACCCTGCTGACTTGGCAGGTTTCGTTAAAGTTCATACCAAGGATGGTTCGTCCATATTCTGAAAAATGACCAATATGATCTAACACAACTTTTATTCTGTTATCTGAATGCATGGAAGGATCCGCCAGATCAAAGAAAAAGATCCGCTCTGGATCGGGGCAAGACGCAGGTAAGATAGTCTCCAGATACCAAACTAGGATTGAGTTTAATTCCGAGAGGCAAGTCCAGTTAAGTAAACAGCACAGCTTCGATTGCTCAACGAGACGCGTCATCATGGCCTCCCCTATCTCACGCTCCAGTGTCTCCGCAGAGACATCATCATAGGTTCCAGTATTCGTGAGCATTACTTTCCCATTAGAAAACTCGAGCGCGTGTGTGACCGCTGGATTAGCAACAGAATGGACTTGCAGCCGCTTAGCAAATTCACAGTATGCTGGATGGATATCAGGTTTACCCAGAGTGCCGATGTAATCGACAGGCAAACCAGATTCTGCCAGTGCGTTAGCCATAATCGGACCATTGCCGCCGATTTTTTCCCGTTCAGCAACGATTTCAATTAGAGCACTCTTACCATCCGCATCGATCACACGCTGGCCAAAATCCCTTATCGTCGAAAAGGCTTTAAACTGATCGCCAGGTCCCTCACGCATTTCAACTGGCTTACAAATAATGTCCACCGTACCGTCAAAGCCTAACAAACAATGAAGCTTGTCAAGACCTGGCAGCGCAGCATCAATCTGCGGGATTAAACTATCGTAAACAGCTTGCATGTTTTTACTAGAGTTGGCCTTCGGAAACCGTCCAACCGCCATCGACAGCGATCACCTGACCGGTAACAAATCGGCTTTGTTGGGATAGCAAATACGTTGCTAGACCATCAAGATCCTCTGGACAACCGATACGGCCACCGTCGAGCGGCTGTTTGGTTTTGATGAAATTCTGGATGACATCATCGTTAGCTGCACGCTGTGCCATGGGTGTTTCTACCAATGCCGGTGCGATGACATTAAAGCGGATGTTATCGTTTGCGTAATAAGCCGCAGTCGCTTTGGTAAAACCAATGATGGCAGCCTTCGCAGCAGCATAAACATGTGTTGAAAAATATTGTGGTGAAGGCGAATAGCCTAGCACAGAGCCCATGTTCAAGACGCGCCCAGCGGTCTTACGTTCAAGGAAGCTCTGAACGGCAGCGCGATTACTCAACATCAATGATTTGAGATTAAGGTCGAGTGTCTTATCGATACCTTCAACGGTTATTTCATGCAAGGGGCCATCACCAAATCGACGACCACTGCCACCGGCAACATGGTAGAGCCCATCAAAATTACCAAATTTTTCCAGACACACGGCAATAGCATCAGAGCTTGTTACCGGGTCAATGGCATCACCAGCCATCGCGTGACCGCGATCAGGATTAATCTTTGCCATCTCAGCTTGCGCCTTAATCACGTTGTCTTCATTTCGACCAACAGCAACAACAGTGGCACCCGCTCCCATAAATGAAAGTGAAGCCGATAGACCTAGACCGGTAGTGCCCCCGATCACAACAATTGATGTGTCTGCGAGTAAATCTGATGTCATTTCAAATAAAGTTTATAGACCAAGAGGCGTAATGTCTTGTAAATTTAACATATTGTCGTGTAAAAATTACGCATGCCGGAAAGCAATGATGCAGAAGTATTTCTTGAGAGTGTGGATTGGCGATCATTGACGCGTGAACTGAGCGATTGCCTCGTGGAAGAGGCCTTTTTCATGAAGGATCGAGCTGGGCGTTTTGTGATGCAAAACCGACGCGCCTGCGCCTATTGTAACACAGCGGATGAGTCGGAAACCTTAGGTAAGACAGATGCTGATTATTGGTCCGAGGAACGAGCAGCAAACTACACAGAAGGCGATCAAATGGTGATGCGCTCAGGTGGCGCAATCATTAACCAACTGGCTCCTGCTCCAGAGGATGCGGGTTCAGACAACATGATCATTTACAGTAAATTCCCAGTCAAAGATCTCGATGGAAAAGTCATCGGTGTAGCAGGAATTCATCGTATTTTTGACCAAGTAAAAGCCCTCAACACGCCGATTGGAACGCTGTTCAAGGCAGTCCGCCGAATGCAGGAGGATTACGGAAGCGAACTCAAAATAGCCGACTTAGCCCGACTCAGTGGTATTTCACACAGTCAGTTTGTCCGGAGATTTCATGCAGTTCTAGATATGAGCCCAAAAGACTATTTACAACGAATTCGTGTAAGAAAAAGCTGTCGTTTGTTAGAAGAAACACAATTAACGGTCGCCGACATAGCTCACCAGTGCGGATTTTATGATCATAGTCACTTTTCACACGCCTTTCGGAACCATACTGGACTCAGCCCTAGCGAATATCGTAAAGGACATCTGAGATAATGATAAAAAATGCCTCGTCCCCAAAATTTGGTGTAGACCCCGCTGTGTTGTGCACTCGAACGGTGTTCTCATCCTTTCCTAAACATTTAACCCCAGTCCTCCGATGGAGGACTGGGGTTAAATGGTGGGCAGGGAAGGATTCGAACCTTCGTACACTTACGTGAGCAGATTTACAGTCTGCCGCCTTTAACCACTCGGCCACCTACCCGTAGGTTGTTTGTGGGCCCCATGCAGGGCGGGATGTGTGATACGTGGCATGCCGTCAGCTGACAAGTGAAAAATCTGAGTCTGATGCGGATTTTTTTCTTTAGGAGAACAGACGCTTGACCGGTGAGCCGTCTTTACCGCCCACCTTAAATGGTCTGCCAGACGGTGAGTGCAGAACGGCTGTGGTATCAATCCCCAAGCCATATGCTATAGTGGCGTTGTAGTCGTGGAGCGTAACACCATTCTTTTTAACACGAGCACCTTTAGAATCAGACTCGCCATACACGGTTCCACCTTCAATACCACCACCTGCTAGTAAACTAGAAAAGACCCCTGGATGGTGGTCACGCCCATTGTTATGTTCTTGCACAATGTTGGGTGAACGCCCGAACTCCGTACATAACGCAACGATGGTAGATTGAAGTAACCCCTTCGCCTCAAGCTCAATAAGTAGGTTAGCATATGCCTGATCGAGAACTTGGCAACGTGCCTCAACAGCAGTAAAATTATCATAGTGGGTATCCCATCCACCGAGGTTCACCTCAACAAAACGCACGCCATGCTCCACAAGGCGACGTGCAAGCAAACAACCTTGGCCAAATGAATTGTTCCCATAAGCTTTTTTTGATGAGCCCGGCTCACGGTTGATATCAAAAGCTTTGAGATCATCGCTGCGCATCAGCTTAACTGCCTCCTTATAGAGTTCATCATAGGCTTTTGCCTCAGTATTTTTATACTGGCTGTGAAAATCTTTATTGAGAGCATCAGCTAGCTTTAGGCGACGATCGAAGTCCTCTTTACTGACAGAACCGGCGCGCACGCTATCCTTAAGCCCTTCATCAGGTCTGCCAAGTGGCACACCAGCATATTTCACACCAAAGAATCCAGCTGATGCATTTGAAGCACCACCACCAACCGTTACAAAACCGGGAATCTCCGAGTTTTTTCGGCCTTTCATTTTCATAGCCCAGCTACCTAACGTTGGATGCACGATGGTAGCTCGTGGAGCATAGGATCGGTGCAGAACATATTGACCGCGATCATGGGCACCATTCTGCGATGTCATTGAACGGATAATACAGATTTTATCCATTACGGCGGCCGTTTTAGGTAAATATTGGCTAATTTGGATACCATCTGCCTTTGTGCCAATTGCCTCTACGGGGCCTTGCACTTCTTTTTTACTCGGCTTCACATCAAAAGTATCAATATGGCTCATGCCTCCAGACATATTAAGAAAAATGACGGCCTCAGCAGGTTTGCTTTTACCTCCAGAAGTCTGAGCATAGGCGCGGCTAGCGACAGATGCACCAAGCATTGGCGCTAAGCCAACACCAAGGTAAGTCTTGGCTGCATTGGCCATAAATTGGCGCCGTGTAAGTTCGTCTGTATGATTTTTATTCATAGATCAATGGTGGTTTCTGTTAGATGAGGTTAAGGGACAAATATAAATTCGCGACTATTGATAAGGGCGGAGATGATATTACGATATCCTGCTTCCCCTCGTGCAGCTATCTCGGATTTCATAAGCTTCATTTCTGATTCATTTGGCGAACGCGAAAGTATGCCAAAAAATAACGCCCTTATACGGTCCGGCACGCTACCCCGCGAGAGTTTGTGAATGTGTGCTTGTTGATTAGCTACTACAAGTTTTTCAACCTGACCGTTAAGCATCGAGAGAACTTGAGTTGCATTTGCCTCCTTGGTTGCAGAGTCTAATAGGTTTCGATCAGATTGCCCAAAGATCTGGAGCACGTGGCCTTTGGGTGCAGGTGATGGTAGCTCAGATGCGCGAACAACACCATTGAGTGCACCCCGTTTACCCGCACTGCGCATCATCATGCTCATCTTTTGCTTATTACCGCTTTTGCTACTATTTTGAATCCGACTAAGTAGGCTTTGAGCATATTTTTTAAGTTCCTTTGGAGACTTTATCGCTAATACCTCCTTCTGTAGCTGCAGCATATCTAACTCCCCAACAAGCACTGGCTTTCCACCGTAATAGATCGCATTTGATCTACCTCTTGTGGGCAACTTGTCGGGATTTCCTGCGATCAAAGTAACTAACGAATCCCAGTATTGCTCGGCACTCATTCGTTGGATTTTTCTGCCATCAAAAATCGGTTTTTCTCCGGGTTTCAATTCGCGCTCAGAGGAAGTAAAGGCATAGACACGTGTAAGCAGTAGCGCATGCTGAAATGCCTTGAGGTCATAGTTCAATGACTTCATAAGGCCGACCAAATAACGTGTGAGCTCAGGAGATGTCGTTTCTTCAGCGGGGACATATTCATCAACAGGCTCGAACAACGCAGTGCCGATAATACGTTTCCACATCCGATTAACAATGACAGTGGTGAAACGATCATTTTGATCATTGGTAACCCATGAGGCAAAATTTTCGAGTCCATCATCATCGTCTCGGCGCTTGGACATACGCATTGATTTACCAAAACTTTTTTCATGGGGGGTGCGAGCACTAACCCACTCGCCGGGATCTCCATCAGAGTATTGATAGTCATTGGGTAATTTGATTCGACCCGTGCCTGCACCACCTATGCTACCGTAAAATACTTCATCACCGAGGAAACGCATTAGGCGACCAAGTGGTGTGCGTTCTGTCTTGGCCTCACGCATATCACGCCAAACAGAATTCCACGGACCTTTGTTGATTTCACGTTGTCCGTTGGTGAATGCAGCAAGACGGAAAAAATCCATTCTTTCCCAATCTTCAAATGGATCATCGTGGCATTGGGCACACTCCATACGTGTTCCGAGAAATAGACGCATGGTATTCGACATGTTGTCGAGCGGCATACCTTTGTCGCGAATGTAATACCCCACGGCACCGTTTTCCCATATAGCACCCTGCGCAGAGAGCAGTTCACGCGTTAGGTCATCGAAAGGCATGTTTTCAGCCACTGCATCACGCACCCAGGCCATATAAGGTGCAGCAGTGCGACGGTTTGCAAAGTTTTCCTTAACACGGAGCATATCGATCAGCCAATTAGCCATGTAACTTTGATAGCCTTTTGAATTCATGAGGTAGCGAGCTATAAGAACGCGTTTATTTGGGTCATCTGATTCAAGAAACACACGGGCCTCCTCAACAGTTGGTATGCGCCCGACGGCAAGCAGAAAACTGCGGCGCAAGTAAACGGAATCATTCGCATCCTCGGGAACGCTAACACCTTTTTTCTTATAGATTTTGGCAATACGAATATCAATTTGGCGAGCTGCGGCAAGGAGCTGCTCTTCCGTCACCGCCTCTTTTTTTGCACCCCTAGCACTATTAGCCTTAGTTTGCGCAGTAACTGACATAGGAAAAATAGCCAAACAGGTTGCCGTGATGTAGCACAACCGCACCATCGTCAGATAATGGAAATCTTTCATAACCAATATATAATGCCCATTTTATGAAAGCATTTCAAATAATTATTAAAAATTTGTTTTAAGCACTAGCCAGTCAATCAATTCATCAGCACTTGCAGCCATAGGTATGGAAACTTTTTCCTTATGGGCAAGGCATCCAAGCCTCTCCGGGACATCAAGCACACCGTGTCCCAATTCTTCTGCAATTGTTTCAGAAAACTTCGCCGGATGAGCGGTTTCGAGAATCACAGTAAGGTCTTTGGGGTGCTCCTTAAGCCACGCCTCGGCAGCGAGATAACCCACAGCACCATGAGGATCGATCACGTAGCCATATTTCTCATATACCGTTCGAATAGCGGCACGGGTCTGGCTATCACTCACAGGGAATCCACTAATCATTGATGCCATACTCTCCCAATCATTACCGAATACCTCCTGCATCCTCGCAAAATTACTAGGAGCACCAACGTCCATAGCATTTGACAAAGTGGCAACTGAGGGGCGTGGATTATAATCACCCGTCCTTAAATACTCCGGCACTACATCGTTCACATTAGTAGCAGCTATAATATGGTTCACCTTCAGGCCCATACGAGTAGCTAATAGCAGAGCTGTGAGATTGCCAAAGTTACCACTGGGAATGACAAATGTAAGCGGCTTGTTAGAAATGCGTGCTGCCTCAAAATAATAAAGCATTTGAGGGATCAGACGTGAGATATTGATAGAGTTCGCCGAGGTGAGATTACACCTTTTGGATGTTTTTGGGTCGAGAAATGCAGCCTTCACCATACGTTGGCAATCGTCGAAGCTCCCATTAATTTCAAGAGCGGTGATATTGCCGCCCAGTGCTGTGAGTTGTTTTTCCTGGAGTCCACTGACTTTTCCAGATGGGTAAAGTATAACTACACGTGTGCCCTCGACGTTGTGAAATGCACTAGCAACGGCTCCTCCGGTATCCCCTGAGGTTGCAACCAAGACGGTCAGTGTTTGTTTATCATTACGCGTTAGCCATGCCATAACGCGTGCCATAAAGCGTGCTCCAAAATCCTTAAACGCCAGTGTCGGACCGTGAAACAGTTCAAGCACATGACGATGCTCATCAAGGGCAACAATAGGTGCAGGAAAATTTAAGGCATCGTCAACGATCTCTTCTAACACATCTTCAGGGATGGCATCGTGAAGCAAGGCAGATACGATACGGAATGCCATGTCTTGGAATGAGAGCCCTTTCCAGTCATTCCAAAACGTATCGTCAAGTTGCGCAATATGCTCGGGCATGTAGAGACCATTGTCGGCAGGTAGCGAACGCAAGACTGCTTCGCCAAATTCGACGAAGCTCTCTGGGTTGTTGGTGCTGTAAAGGCGCATGAGATGATTATCATGAAAGCGAACGGCCAATCCTACAAGTGTGAAGCGTGTACATGAAAACAGCGCGGATAACCGCGCTGTTGAAAAAAACACAAATTTAAGTGTTAGAACGGAATGTCATCGTTTTCATCGACTCCACCACTACTCTGTGCCGGTGAACCACCATGCTGCGACGGTTGCTGCTGAGGTGCTGAATTTCCTCCTTGTTGGTTCTGGTTTCCACCACCACCTCCACCTCCTGGTGATCCCATAAGTTGGATATTATCTGCGACCACCTTGAGTTTAGAACGTTTTTTACCCGTTTCCTTATCGTCCCATGAATCCGTCTGTAACCTTCCTTCAACAAAAAGCGGTTTACCTTTTCCGGAATACTGGTTTGCTACCTCAGCAGTGCGTCCCCAAAGAGTAACGTCCACGAAGGTTGTTTCCTCAATTTTTTCGCCGTTGTCACCTGAGCGCACGCGATTAACCGCTAGACCGATGTCAGCTACCGCTGTTCCCTTGGGGGTGTAGCGCAATTCGATATCACGGGTCACATTACCCATGAGCATTACTTTATTGAAATTAGCCATAAATTGTATGCTAGCGGTTGATGCTGCCTGAGCGCAATCGAAAACCTGTGCGAAAAATAACGGCTGGCTAGCCCAGTCGCTGGTAGTGCTGCAGGTAGACGCTATCGTTGAGGTTAAGAGTGCTTTGAATCTTCTCAAGAGCATCTGGCTCTGCCTCGAAGAGGTAGTTCACATAATGCCCACCATCGAGGTGACGCGCGTTATAGGCGAACTTGCGGCGGCCGAGTTGCTGAATTTCGTCCATCTTGGCTCCGTTACCCTCCATTTCCTTCGCTACCGAGGAAACGAGGTCATTGAGGCCGTCTTCTTGACCTTGTGAATTGAGTACGATCAGTCCTTCGTATTTTCTGCTCATCGTTGATTGTTGGTTGTAAGTTGTGTTATGCTTCTGGTTTTTTGCTGGTGTTGAAAGCGTTTGCGGCTGCTTCAACACCCTCAGAAAGCGAAAACTGCACGGCTTCGGCTGCAGTTGCAAGCGTGTTTTCTAATTCATTCGTCTCACTGGTGGAAAACTTTCCAAGTACATGACCCGTCATGGAGTTTTGCGTCTCATTTCCCGCACCATCATTCGCATTTCCAATCCCGATTTTAAGGCGAGGAAAGCGGTCGCTACCGAGATGAGTAATGATCGACTTGACCCCGTTATGACCACCGGCCGAGCCCGCCATACGAAAACGCAGACTGCCAAATGGAATAGAGACGTCATCGTAAACTACAATGACTTGTTCTGGTTTCAATTTGTAAAATCTAAGTGCTGCACCAACCGACTGACCACTCTCGTTCATAAACGTTTGTGGCTTTATCAGGGTGGCACCAAATCCGGAAACCTTAGCCACATGTGCACGCCAGCGCAAATGGTTCGCCATCGTTGCTCCGCTGTTAGACGCAAGCCGATCCACGACCATAAACCCAACGTTGTGGCGGGTTTTCTCGTATTTCTCCCCTGGGTTACCGAGGCCTACAATGAGTCTGATCAAGGACATGGTTTACTTTTTATACAATAAGGACAAAACTCCAAATAAAATCAGCCCGAAGCCGAAGCTCCGGGCTGATATCAATAAAAAGTAATCAAGCGGAGAGCTTACTCGTCATTCGATTTCTCGGATGTGACTTCTGGCTCGGCAGGAGTGTCGCCTTCGCCTTCTTCTTCACCCTCTTGTTCCTCAGATGCAGCAACACGAGTCTTGGCACAGAGAGCCACCACAATGTCATCGCTCAGAGTTGGAGCAACACCCTCTGGAAAATTGATATCACCAACGTTAAGGGCATCACCAATTTCAAGGCTAGTGACATCCGTTTCAATTTGCTCGGGAAGGTCTTTAGGAAGACAGCGGACTTCCAAAGTATGGAGCATCTGCTCAAGCAAGCCGCCGGCTTTTACTCCGGACGGCTCACCATCAAGCTCGAGTGGTAGGTTTGCCGTGATTTCGGTCTTTTCATCCACAGCTAAGAAATCAACGTGAAGAATTTCATTAGTAAGGCGATCATGCTGAACGTCTTGGAGGAAGGCAAGCTGAGCTTTACCACCTTCCACTTCAAGGTTTACAAGAATAGAGTCAGAGACAGCATGATTTAACATATCGGTAAATGTTTTGCTATCGACTTTGACATTCTGGTTTTCAGAGCCACCACCGTAAATAACGGATGGGATTAAGCCTTCACGACGCATTTGTTTGAGAACGCCAGAACCCGTGCGGGCGCGTTCCTCTGCTTTCAGAGTTTTTGGTTTAGCCATTAGATTGGATGGTTTGGATTAGTTTCTAGATGAAGTAAATAATGATGTGAGCAGTGCCCGAAAACAACTGACGGTGGTAGTGAGTGAGTAGTGAGTAGCCCTCGGGGGGCGGGTAATTACCACTTTAGACGTCAATGTCAAAGAGAGAAGTGACAGATTTTCCATCATGGATGCGGGAGATGGCGTCACCCATGAGGCCAGCGATGGAAACAACAGAAACTTTGTCACCATGCGCCATAGGCACTGAATCCGTCGTAATGAGCTCTTTAATAGCTGATTCG
>JABHEX010000150.1 GCA_018676385.1 Akkermansiaceae bacterium | reverse complement strand
CAGCTCCATCATCGGCCCGTCCCAGCCACCACCGCCCCTGAGGTTTCGTCCAAAGCGATGCGAGGTTTTGAATTTTTTACCGTTTGCACCAACGATGATATCACCGATCTGGATCAACCCTTTAGCTGGCGATTGCTTGTCCTGAAACACATATTTGACAGCGAGCTGATTTGCTTTTTCTGGATAGATTCTTGCACGAATTCCGGTGGGACCGAGATTTAGCAGCCAAGGCACCGTCTGCAACGTGTTCTCCATCTCAAGGTCATAGTGACTTCTCAGCTTAACATTCCACGGGTATTCTCCACGCTGCATGATTGAGGAGGCATTTTGTCCAAAAAGACAAAACAGCATTAGCAACAGGCAAAATTTTGATATCATGCTTTTTTGGTTAGCATTTAGCAAAGCACATCGCAATCATCTAATCATGATACCTCAATTTTTTCCAAAACCATAACACACTCAAGATGTCTTGTCTGGGGGAAGAGGTCAAATGGCTGCACCCCGCTAATTTTATAGCCCGCCGTTAGAAACGCTTTAAGATCGCGCATCTGTGTTGCGGGGTTACATGATACGTAAACTACTCTGCTAGGGCCAAAGGCGAAAAGCTGATTGAGAAATTCTTCATTACAACCCTTCCGTGGCGGGTCAATAACCACCGCTGTCTCGTCAGCCGAAAAAGCGATATCAGCAAAGATCGCTTCGGCACTGGAAGCGAGGAAGGTGGCATTACTTATCTTGTTAAGCTCAGCATTACGACGTGCCCAGTCGGCAGCGGTCTCACTAACTTCTACGCCTGCAACTTTTTCAAACTTATGCGCAAGGCAAAGCGAAAACAACCCAGAACCACAGTAAGCATCAACAAGATACTTCGCACCACCTGCGGACGCTTGATCAGCAACGTAACCCGTGAAAGCAGGAAGAATAAACGGATTGTTTTGAAAAAAATCACCTGCGAGAAAGTGAAAAGTAATATCTCCTGCGTCGGTGATTACAGTTTCAGAAATGGGGTTGCGGTGATTAGTCTCCACACGTCCTTGAGTGGCGCGCAGCAGAAGCGTGGCATCTTTTTTGTAGGCTTTAGCATTGGCACGAGTTTCTTCACGAATACGCGGCATCATCTCGTTGATTTCATCCATGGCAATCGGGCATTTCACTACATCCACGAGATGAGATCTTTGCCCCGCTAACAGAAAACCTATATCGCCAATCTTCCCATCGCGGGGCCTCTTGAAATGCGGAGTAATCTTCGATCGATAGCCCCATTGCTTGGGTGAAGGGATAGCAGAAGAAACACTTGCCTGGATACCGACCATGTGTTGCAGCAGCTCTTCGACCTGGTGTGTTTTCCATGCAAGTTGTTTCTCGTATGAAAGATGTTGATACTGGCAGCCCCCACATTTACCGAATAATTCACAGGCGGGTTCGAGTCGATCCGGTGATCGCTCAATTACTTTTATGAGATCCGCCTGGCTGTGTGACTTATCGTTACGAAATATACGCGCGAGCACCTTTTCGCCCGGCAGCGTATGAGGCACAAATACTACCCACCCATCATTCTTTGTTTTATCGTGAGCAGATTGATGTAAGCCCATCTCCGTGTCATCTATCTGCACTCGTGCTATACCAACACCAAGATTACTGAGAGTGATAATTTCCACCTCAATTTCTTGATGGTAATCGAATGGATAGGCTTTGAATTTCTTAGACTGACGCACATGAGGTTTTTAGAGTTCCAATTACAAAATACCAAATACCAAATATATAGATTGATGATTATTTCTGCATGTGTGTGATGCTAATGCGTCAAATTCAGGTATATTATTACATGTGACTATGAAAATAT
The DNA here is from genome assembly GCA_018676385.1 of Akkermansiaceae bacterium. GTDB lineage: Bacteria > Verrucomicrobiota > Verrucomicrobiia > Verrucomicrobiales > Akkermansiaceae > Oceaniferula. The sequence continues at coordinate 4,493 of JABHEX010000150.1, read as the reverse complement.
TGCTCTCCATTCTATCTCTGACTTCCCTCTCTTCTACTCTTCTAGCCGTTGAACAGGAGATTTGGTACAACGCTGAGGGAAAAGTCGTAAAAAAATCTGCGGCAAAAATACAAAAAGAGAGATTCATACCACTGTGGGAGAAACGCGAAATTAATCGCAACGCAGCGCGTGTCAAAAGGCTCAACAACCGCGCAAGCAACTCAGCGCACCGATACTATTATGGCTACAATGTTGTATCACATTCTCATAACACCGGCGTTTACTACCTTTCACACAGAGCTCACGCATCCTTTTTAGGTATATGCCACGGATCAAATTGGGCTGTGAGATTACGATACTGAAGCTATTCTAGCATGTTCGGAGCTAGTCACTGGGATTAGGTCGGCCGCCCTCAGTCGATGAATTAGGAGGTTTTATGGTCGTGCTTGGACCATCCGTTGGCTCAATCAGCGGAGCAGTTGTTACCTTCCCAATCGATGAATCTACGCCCTGTTTGAGCTGGTCATCGGACGGAAGATGATCGTCTTTGGGTATACGAAAAAAGATAATCGGGTCAACCGCTTCTCTCACTGTAGGCGTTGTATCAATAGCACTCAATACTTCCGCAGGCTCGGAAACTATATTAGTGCCCTTACCGCCACAGGAAACTAGGCCAGCCGATAAGCTAATCATAAATAGCGCGGTGATTGATTTTAGTATAATCTGGGGTTGGATAAACATATGACCGTGGCTGTGATGCACTCCTGACTATACGCTTGTTGGAGGCCACTGACAACGTCGAAAACAACCACTGAACTTGCTATGCAGACGTTTTTGCCTGTCGGCGCATCAGCGAGATGTGCTTAACCAATTCGCGTGTCTCCTTTTGCCACTGAGCCATAGCCTTACGAGAAACTTCAACCTTGTCAGAGATCGCTTGCTCAAGCTCCTGGTAACTATCACTTAATCGCGTAGAAAAGTTGTGAAATAGCTCAGTCGCTTTGTCACACAGTGGTGTTTCGGGCTCCATGGCTACCATCTTGTCCGCTTGACGGCGTGCCTCACGCATTTCTGCAAGAAGAATTTTTTCGTCGGAAACCTTGCGCAGATTGCTGGCCATACCAATCTTCGATAATAACCAAATCATCCACTTAGTAGGATCAAACTGCCATGGCTTAACGCCGTTACGATAGTCATGCTGAAACGCGTGATGGTAATTGTGGTAGCCTTCGCCGCATGTAAATATAGCCATGATGGCAGAGTCGCGTGCAGTGTTATCTGTGTTGTAAGGACGCCTACCGATGGTGTGGCAAAGCGAGTTAATAAAAAATGTGCAATGTTGAACAACAACAACACGAAGAATCCCGGCGAGGAGGAATCCGCCAAGTGCATAATGCCAGACAGGATTGACTAAGTAAGCAATTGCTGCGGGAAGCATGAGACCAACGAACAATCCAATCCAGTGCACATACTTGTATTGCCACATGACAAGTTTATCTTTTTTTAGATCATTGACATTGTTCATGGGAGGCTCCGGCTTGAGCTTGAACATAAGCCAACCAATGTGCGCCCACATGAAACCTTTGGAAATGTCATAGGGATCATCATCGTGATCCACATGCTTGTGGTGCAAACGATGGTCGGCGGACCAGTCGAGACATGAGTTTTCAAATGCGCAGGCACCGAAGACGAGCGTGAAGAATTTGACAGGTCGTTTTGCCTTAAAAGAAAGGTGGGAAAACAAACGGTGATAACCGAGAGTGATACTCATTGTAGTGGCCGTGGCATAAAAGAAAAACATACCAAACTGAAACCAGTCGATACCGAAGTTTACCAAGTAAATTGGAACGCCGACCAATGCTATTAAAGCAGTGGAGATTAGAAAAATACTGGTAGTCCAGTTAACGCGGTCGAATGGAATGCGATACATAAATTTGAATTTTAGTGTGTGTAATGAGTTATATCTATTAGCCCGGCTGTGTCGCCATAGCTAATCGTGAATCTCAGATAAAATTTACCCGAGGATGGTTAAACCAGTTCACTTTGCTAGTCAAGCTTTGTCTTGTCGGTCGTGGCGCTGCCACAATGTTACTAATGAAACCGTCCACTGGTATTTCCGGGCAGTTTCACGAATCAAAAATGGCTCGTTTTGCTGAGAAATAAGCTCAAATGAGTCACCAATCTGCTTTTTGAGCCATTCAAAGGTGTCCTCGTTGGGCTGATTGGATGGCGGCGTAAATGCATCAAGCCACGTACAAGGGGTTGCAAGCACAAGGTGACCACCGCATTTGACCAATTCAGGCAACCTGCGCAGCAGTCTTTCTGGTTCGGGAAGACGGCAGACTAAGTTAGCGGCATGCACACGGTCAAAATCACCTAGATCGGTAGGCAGATTCATGGCATCACCACACAAAAACTCACAATTATCAGGACGAGCGCCATCTGGTACAACCGCCTTAGCGAGCGTAGATTGGTTTCCTGTTTCACGTAGCGAATAATTGATCGATCCGCTGTTACGCAGCGATTCTGCCGCAGCAATGAAGTTTGCCGAGAAATCAATTCCAGTCACATGAGCTGACGACTTGCTAAGCTCAAAACTCGAACGCCCCACGGCACAACCAAGATCAAGCGCACGATCACATTGTCTTGTGGGAAAACACTCCACGGTCCGAACCGGGAACCCGACAGCATCTTTAGGCCCGAACCCCCACGGCATTAGTTGTTCATCAGTACCGTAATGCATTAACAGGTATTCGCTGAGAAGTTCGTCTGATTCGTATGACATAGTATTTAGAGATAAGGGCAAAGAGCAAAGAAGCAAGAGTGAACATCGTTGTGATTATAGGGAGATAAAAGCCCAAGAATTCCACTTGTGCCAGAGTGGCCGATACGCTTCTTTCTGCCGATGCATGGCGGGAACAAAGCATGATATCAAGCAACAACAAAGCACCTTCAGGCTGGAATTGGTCCGAGCCGTGCCACAAGGCTTGATTGAGACAGCGGGATCGACTTTCGCCATGTATGTGGCAGTGACTATTTTTGATGTCCCAATGTGGATGAAGATGGCAATTGCAGCTGCCGCAAGTTTGGGATTATTACTCAGTCTTTTTACAGTCCAGATGGTCAGGAGAGTCGGCTGTACTGTTAATACTGCGCTGGTGCTCATATGGATATTAGCAGCAGCTGGGTTTTCACTAGCCGCAATTTCTGGAGCATCTGCACAGGTTTACTTGATCGGGGTATGCCTAGCAGCCGTGATGCTCACGCTGGGCTCTCCTCTTATTGCACAGATTTACCGAAAACATTATACAAACAAAACACGCGGCCAATTATTTGCTGTCAGCGGAGTCGTAAGAGCATCCACCGGTGCTTTGATGGGCATGATACTTGGAAACTGGCTCGCAGGCCAGGAACAGAATTTCCATGTAATCTTCTGGGGTTATGCCATGGCGTGCCTAATAATGGCAGGCTGTGGTATGGTGATGGCAAAAGTTCGGTTACGAAAAACAGACAGACTCCATCTCTTTGATGCTTTTCAACACGTTCACCAAGACAAAGCATTCCGCAAGCTACTCGGATGTTGGTTTTTATTAGGTATGGGAAACTTACTCTGCTTCTCACTTTTTGTAGAATTTATCAGTAATCCAACATATGGCTTTGAACTCAATCCATCAAAAGCGGCATTTGTCACCAGCACGATACCGATGCTAATTTTTGTCATTTTTGTCATACCTTGGGGAATAGTCTTTGATAAAATGCCTTTCTACCGCGTTAGAGTCATTACCAATGTGTTCTTTCTAGCGGGTATTCTCGTCTATTTCTTGGGAGGAAACTACATTTCACTCTGTATAGGCATCGCACTTCATGGTATCGGGCGATCAGGAGGAAATATCCTCTGGAGTTTATGGGTAACTAAATTCGCTCACGAAGATCACGTCGGCGAATACATGAGCGTACATACCTACCTAACAGGGGTGCGCGGCACAGCTGCCCCTATCTTCGCCTTTATCATAGCAGGTAATCTAGGCGTGGAAACTGTCGCGGTAATAGCCGCTGGCTTGATTGTATTGTCGTCTGCACTACTCTGGCCCGAGCTGAAAGCAGAGTGGATACAGGAAAAATAACTGGCACATTGGTCTACTGCTCCAGTGAAAACTAACGGTCTCTCCGCCTTCTCCCACTAACATAGCAGATCATTACAGACGCCATCTAATGAAATAACTCTCTCACTACCAATTAGTAACATCGAATAATGTAAATATCTATGATACAAAACCTATGAAATTTTCGCGCCTTTGCAAATACCTGCTAAATAGATCGTGGATAATTTAGAAAAATAATATTATTAAATAGGTGAATCGTTTCTCTTCCCCCTTGTCTCTCTCTCTGCAATCAGCATACTAGCTTGCATGTCAGAAAGCACCCGATCCGTCTGCCTGCTTGCTCTTCTTACTACACCTCTCGCTCTATTAATTGCGAGCTGCGGTAGCGGTGGTAATTTTGTTTCTGAAAAT
>JABHEX010000149.1 GCA_018676385.1 Akkermansiaceae bacterium | reverse complement strand
TTAGTCGCTCAGAGCAAAAAGAGGAAGCAGATTTTCATATAGCCCTGCCATCTCTAAGATATGCAGAAGTTAGTTGCATCACCTCGGGCTCGGTGACGATGAATGTGTGGTCGCTATTGATGATATGAAACTCGTTCATTCCATCTACTTTACCTTTTTGAACCGAGACAATACCGTCGTTTTCGGTATCAAGAAATGTGCGAAAAAAGGGGATGGAGCTGCGTTTGCCCATAACCACAGCGGTGTCTGTGTGATTTGGGATCGGTGGTGCGTCGATCTGATTCGTTCCGAGCTCCTTGCCTGCCGGGCCAAGTGTGGCACGTAGCGGCGGGCAGTGCTCGATCCAGTCGATGATTTCGCTGCCCTGATTAGGAGGAGCGAGCATAACGACTCGGCCGGTCTGCTCGGGGGGTATGGCAGGCAGGAGATTACGGGCGATGATGCCACCCAGCGAGTGAGTGACAAAGTGAACTCTGCGATTACCTGCGTATAGCTGCACAGCTTCGTGGACAAAATCGACAAGTTCATCGATGGTTTTTCGAAAAGATGGGTATGGGATATTGATGGTGTGATAACCTTGCTGGTTAAGGTGTTTAGCCATCGGGTCCATCGCCCAGAGGCTACGCCAGAGACCGTGCAGAAGAATAACGACTTCACCATCTGCTGCACGTACAATGGGCTTGTGCCACGGCATCGGTGGTCGAAGTACGCCTAGACGGCCGAGTTTGGAGTTTAGCGTAATCAGTTGTGGGTGGTTTGTATTATGAGCTGAACCTGGCATGAGCCTCAGAAATTGATAATATATAATTGAGAAGTTAGAATTGATTCAATTCTTAATAATCTTCAACGGGTGAGTTTCTCACGTTAGAATTGTCGCTTTTGCTCTTTGCGGCTTCCTTGCCCAACACATCAGTACGCAATTGCATAGTATCGGCATCGATCGCGTCCCACTCTTTCATGCTGAATTTCAACGGGCCGGCGAGTCTTTGTTTCATCTTTTCAATGCGGCGTAGAGAGTCGTCGATTGAACTGTTTGGAATTTCCTTGAGCGATTCAAGCGCAGTTGTTGCTGTATCAATCTGGTGACAAATCATTGCCATGTCGTTGCCTGCTGTGATGGCAAGTTTCACATCTGGGCCTCGGCCGTGGGTATTGACGATGGCACCCATATCGAGGTCGTCGGTCATGATGACGCCCTCGAAGCCAAGTTGATTTCGCAACAAACCTGTTAGGAGGTTCCGGGATAGGGAGCCAGGGAGGCCGGGGGAGTCATGATCAATGTTAGAAAAATGCACGTGGCAACTCATGATGGCATCGAGTTCCGGCATTAAGGTAGTGTAGGGGAGTAAATCACTAGCGAGCATTTCTTCCACGGTTTTGTTTGCGTGAGGAAGCTCGTGGTGCGGGTCAGTGTCGGCTAGCCCGCAGGATGGAAAATGTTTGCCGCATGACAGCACCTTCGCATGGCGCAAGTTGCGGTTAAAAATACCCGCGTTGGTGATGACCTCTTGGGAGTCGGTGCCGTAACAACGTCCGCGCAACGCGTTGTCCGCCTGGTCATCGTAGGAAATATCCAGAACAGGGCACAGGTCCATGTTGCATCCTAGCAGTCGGAGTAGATCTGCGGTGATCAAGCCGTGGCGGGCGATGAGTCCCATGTCGCCCTTCTTGCGCAAATCCTGCGCAGAAGGTGGCTCTGTCCCGATTTCTTTCGTGCGGGTCACGCGCCCGCCTTCTTGGTCGATGGCGATGACCGGGGTGATGTTGCATATTTCCCGAAGGTCATCGGTCAGTTTGCGCACCTGTTCAGGCGACTCGACATTTCTGCCAAAGATAACAAACCCGCCAGGTTGGATGGATTTGTAGAGTGCCGCGTCCTGTGGAGTAAGCTCCGTGCCGGGAACGCCGAGAAGAAGGAGCTGACCGTGCATAAGAAGTTAGGAAAGCATTCCGCGAAACGTCTGGCCGTATGATGCCAGCCGACAGAGGATAGATTTTTGTACGTGGAGACGGTTCTCCGCTTGTTGGAAAATGATATCCGAGTGCGCTTCGAGCACTTTTTCAGTGATCTCTTTGCCGCGGTACGCTGGAAGGCAGTGAAGAACAATATGGGATGAGTGTGCGTGTTTGAGTAGTTCGGAATTAACCTGATAATCACCGAACAGGGCCTCTTTTTCAGTTTGTTCCTCCTCACCCATAGACAGCCATACGTCTGTATTGATAACATCGGCATCCTTGACTGCCTCTATGGGGTCAGTGGTAACACTCACGTTTGGTGCATCGAGATGTGCGAGGTAATTTTCATCTGGAAGGCATCCCTCGGGTGCGGCAATCATTAGCTGGAAGTCGAGCTGTTTCGCGGCCCACATCCACGAGCGTGACATGTTATTGAAGCCGTCGCCAACAAATGCTATTTTTTTCCCCTCCCATGTGCCACAGCGCTCACGTATAGTAAGTAAGTCGGCGAGGATCTGGCACGGATGGGCATCATCTGTGAGGGCGTTAATGGTGGGTATGCCGGAGTAATTGGCAAAATCGATCACGTCTTTTTGAGCAAAAGTGCGAATGATTGCACCATGGACCATACGGCCTAAAACACGCGCAGTGTCCTTGATGGGTTCACCACGCCCGAGCTGGATATCATTCGAGGAGAGAAACATCACAGAGCCACCCAACTCGCGAATCCCAACCTCAAATGAGACACGTGTGCGTGTAGATGACTTGGTGAAAATCATTGCCCATGTCTGTCCATCGAGAGGTTTGACTTTGTGGCTGCCATGTTTTTTGCGTTCAGTTTTTAAC
>JABHEX010000148.1 GCA_018676385.1 Akkermansiaceae bacterium | reverse complement strand
GCTTCGTCGGCGAATCCGGTGAGTTTCATGGTTTAGGTATTGGTGATTGTTTTTGATAAACGCGAATGTAATCGACGCTCATTTTTGCTGGGAGTGCGCCCTGATCGACGGGGCCGCCAGCCCAAGAGGCTTCGCTCAGCCTGTAATTGAGGATGATGTAATTGTCAAACTTCGGGACTGCGCGTGTAACTGTTAGGAACGGTTGTTTATTCTCAGAGGATATAGGCTTGGAGTGAACTGGTTGTTTTTTGAATTCAAGATAAGGAGGTGTGTTGTAGGCAGTCCCGTTTTGAGCTATGTGCCATGAGAGCAGATCCTTTGTCGCCTTGAAGCCCATGGTGAATGGTTTCGAGAAATCGATTCCTTTTTTGATTCGCCCATTGAATGGTTGGAAGTGGGGTTTGTGTTTTTGCTCGTTTACCCAAAGACCTACATTTTTTTCGCTAAAGATTTCCTTCGGGTAGTTTTTTGCTTCATCTTTTGTGATCTTGTGCCACCAAAGTGAGCTGAAATAACGAAAGTGTGTTGCTTTTGCAGGGTTACATTTGAATTCGAAAAAATCTGTCTCGTGGTGGTCGATGACGGCAACAGCTTTTTTCTGCTCGGGCATAGTCCAGAACGCGCAATAACCGCCTGGATTTTTAGGTAGAGTACACCGGATCTCGATGTAAAACTCACCGTTGAGTTGATAGAGGGTGTTGGTATTGATTCCAGCTGTTGTGTATTGGAATGTTTGTTTGCCTCCTCCGTAGACTCTTCCTATGACGGGCTTAGCTTCTTTCCGTGCATGGAATAGTAATTTTCCGTCTGAAAATGAAATATTATTTTTTGAGTATGTGGAGTGCTGATTTGTTTGAACTGCATTGCCTCGATTGATTCCAACATTCCATTTATTGGGATTGAGGGATTGCCCCTCAAACTCATCGCTAAAGGTGATGGTATAACCTTCTAACAACGGTGTTGCGGGATCTGCGAGCGGGTGTGCCGCTTGGGCAGAAATACCAACGCGTAGTAAAAACAGAATAACGAAAACTCTCATCAGCTGCTATAAAGTTACCCATGCGCCGTCATTTTTGGCCGACTCGTAAATTGCCTGAATGAGTTCGACGGCTTTGCGTGACTCATTTGCGGATGTGGTTGGTTCGCGACCTTCATGGATTGCGGTGACGACTTCCTCGAAATTGCGTTGGTGCTGATAGGTGTTGATGGCAGAGGGGTCGTTGGCGCCAAGTCCGGCTTCTTGGCCCTTCATCAGGCTTGAGCGAATTTCCTCGTCCTCAGGTTGTTCATTTTGGAAGTCCCAGCTTTCGAATGCCTCGTCGGCTAGGAAGACAGATCCCTCGGTGCCGGAGAGTTGGACGCGGGCGGGGTGGCCATCTCTTGACCAAGTGCAGGTGGATGCCTCGATGACGCCACGGGCTCCATTTTCAAATTCGAGTAGTGCAACGCAGTGGTCTTCGACCTCGATGCGCTCGTGAGCGAGCAGGGCTGTATTTGCGGTAACACGTTTAACGGGTCCGGCGAGATAGAGTAGAGCATCTACGGTGTGAATCGATTGGTTCATCAGTGCGCCACCGCCGTCGAGCGCCCAAGTGCCGCGCCATCCAGCGGAATCGTAGTAGGCTTGGTCGCGATACCATTTGATGTAGGCTGAGGCTGAGGCGAGGGTGCCGAAGCGTCCTTCGGTTGATGCTTTTTTGAAGGCATCCATGCCTGGGTGGAAACGTCTATTGAGTACAGCAGCGAGTGTTTTGCCACTTTTTTGAGCGGCGTCCATGAGCTGGTCGATCCGCTCGGTGGTGACTTCTAACGGTTTCTCTACGATTGCGTGTTTGCCTGCGTTGAGTGCAGCTAGTGTAGGATCGAGGTGTGCCCCGCTCGGGGTGCCAACGGTGACGATGTCGAGATTTTCGTCGGCTAGGAAAGCATCCATATCTGAATAAGCTTTTGCCCCAAAATCTGCTGCTAGTGCTTCGGCCCGTTCTAGATTTAGATCAAATACTGAGTGTAGGGTGCCGCCGGTCATGTCAGTGATGGCCTTGGCGTGAAAGCGGCCGATCATGCCGGCTCCGATGATTCCAAATTTCATAGGTTGGTTAGTTGGGTGATTGTTTTACTGGTTGACTTGGTCTGTTTCAACGATCCAGACGTTGCGGTAGGCGGTGGGGTTGCCGTGATCTTGGAAAATGATGGGGCCCTTGGCGACCTGCTTGCGGCGGGCTCCTGCACCTGTGCCGGTTTTCAGCTCGAACTTGTCGTGGATCTTCACACCATTGTGGTAGACGGTGAGTATGGCATTTTTAACTTTCTTATCGCCTTCGAATTCCGGTGCAGTGAATTCGATGTCGTAGGTTTGCCATGTGAGGGCTGGTAGGCACATGTTGACATCCGCCATTTTCATTTTGTAGAGGCATCCGCACCATTGCTTGGGATGTGATTCGGTCTTGATGGGGAATTCTTTGGCTGAGTAGTCGAGGCCAAAGGAGTCGAGCACCTGGACTTCGTAGTTGTTGTAGATGTAGATGCCTGAGTTGCCTTTATCCTGGTTACTGGGGTTACGGTGGGGTTTGTAGGGGAGTTGGAATTCGAGGTGCATCTTGAATGAGCTGATGTCCTTTTTGGTTTTTCCTCCTGCCCAGAGGATGCCGTCTTTGACGTTGGTGAAGCCGTCAGGCATGGTGATGGCATTGGCGGGTGCTTTTTTGCCTATGGTAGGGCTAGTGTAAGTGATGCGATCTGAGCCTTTGAGCGTTTTTTCGATGTAGGCTTGGGTAACCACTTTGGATTGAGCATGTTGGCCTTGCCAACCTCTCCCCTGAAAACCTTTGAGATCGTAGAGGGTGATTAAAAATTGACCATCTTTCAGTGGTGCCACCTGAGCGTGGGTATTGTCTTTCAGTTTGTATTCGCCGAGGAGTCTGAATGCAGGATGTTCTTTTGTCGCTTTTCCGACATCTGTCCAGACAGGGGGCGGGGTCTTTGCCGCTTGGGCTGAAGCGATACAGGAGAAGATAATGAATGTCT
>JABHEX010000147.1 GCA_018676385.1 Akkermansiaceae bacterium | reverse complement strand
ATCTCCACCCAGATTGGTGCGAAAGGAAACAGCGAGGCCATGAAAATCCAAAACGGTGGTTTCAGTGACCATTTTTGTGTTAGTTTGGTGTCAAGCAGTGCGATACAGAAAGCGCAGAACAAAATACCATGGACCATCCCGGGTGTTTTGATGGCGTCATCGATGCCAAGTATGCGTTTCGAATAGATTGCGTGGTAGAGGAGATACAGGTAAGACAGGCCCTCGAGCACACTGATGACACGGAGGCGATTAATCGCGTTCTTGAACATGGCAATGAGATAGTCGCTATATCATGAAGTTTCAAGTATTTGGGAATTGAATATTTGGTGGTAAATTTTAGGATTTTTTATGATCTTTCGATTTATCGAGTGTTTTGTCGTATCGCTCAAGCTGGGAGTCACTGCCTTTGGTGGGCCTGTGGCGCATATTGGATATTTCCGAGAAACTTATGTTAAAGATCTCAAGTGGCTGAGCGAGGATCGTTTTGCTGAGCTAATGTCGCTTACTCAGTTTATACCTGGTCCGGCGAGTAGTCAGCTAGGTGCGGCTATTGGTTATGAAAAAGGTGGTTGGCTCGGTGGGTTCGGAGCGTGGCTTGGATTTACGTTACCATCGGCATTGGCCATGATCGCATTTGCGATTGGTATGGGGAGTATTCAAGAGTGGGGGGGGAGCGGATGGCTACATGGTTTGAAATTATCGGCTGTTGCGGTTGTGATGATTGCGTTGTTAGGGATGAGAAAGGCGCTCTGTCCGTGTTGGCCTGAAATGTTGATGGCCGTGGCCGCGCTCGTTATCCTATCCATGGCTCCTTTGGGGTGGATTCAGCCGTTGGTGATTCTCATCGGTGGAGTGATAGGTATTTTTATTTTCAAAGAGCCATCTGAAGCCCAATCAGTGGAGCAAAAATCTGGCATGCCGCTTGGGGGGATTATCATGGCGTTGCTCATTTTTGTAGTATTGTTGATCATTCCGCTGGCTTTTCACGACAACCAAAATGCTCAGGGAACTGGTGGTTTGCTGCGTGCAGGTGCATTGGTGTTTGGTGGTGGCCATGTGGTGCTGCCGCTCTTAGAAACCAGCACAGTCGTGCCTGGACTGGTGGGGGAAGATACCTTTTTAGCAGGCTATGGTGCCGCACAGGCGGTGCCGGGTCCGCTGTTTACGTTTGGCAGTTTTCTTGGAGCAGATATGCAACTTTTTGGTAGTGTCTGGCTCGGTGGTGCCGTGGGAACCATCGCTATTTTTCTTCCCGGTATGGTTTTGCTCGCGGGAGGTCTGCCGGTGTGGAATCGACTCAAGCATTTTGCATGGGCGCGTGCCGGTGTGAAGGGAGCCAATGCTGTCGTAGTTGGTGTGCTTGGTGCGGCATTGTTTGGAATGCTCAGAGGGGGAAGTGTGCAGGGTTTCGGTGATGCTTCCGGTATTGTGCTGATCGCTTTTGCGATCTACTTTAAATGGCTTCCCATATGGGCACTGGTCATCATCTCTGCCGTGGTTGGGGGTATTGTTTTTTAACCCGAGCACAATTCAATAGCTCGGGGTAGGAACTCGAAAGGGTCATCGGTTGTTGGTATGTATTCTTGCCCTATATAGCCCATGTAATCGGTGTTAGCGATGGTGCTTGAGATCGCGGCGTAGTTTAATTCTTGGGTGGCATCGAATTCATTTCGTCCCGGTGCACCTGCTGTGTGGTAGTGTGAGATATGCTGATGATGATCTTTGATGGTGCGGATGACGTTACCCTCCATGATATGCATGTGATAAATGTCGTAAAGAAGCTTAAAATGATCTGTGCTCAGTTTTTTGCATAAGGCAACTCCCCAAGCGGTGTGATCGCATTGGTAGTCGGGGTGATCTACCTTGGAGTTGAGTAGTTCCATGACTAGGGTGACGCCGTGAATTTCAGCCATTGGAATCAGCGGAGCGAGGCCCGCTGCGCAGTTTTCTAATCCTGCTTCGTCTGACAGTCCGTCCCTATTTCCAGAAAAACAGATCACTTGCTTAACTCCGAGGTCTGCGGCAGCCGGAATCAGTTTTTCGTAAATGGCATGCAGCGCCACGTGGTGGGCTAGCTGGTTAAAACCTTGTTCAATGGTACCCACGCCGTTTTTATCGGGGTGCGCCGCTGTGATGGCGCACTCGATGCCATTTTCTTGCGCGATGGGTATTTCATCGAGGGTCAGGAGATCGAGTCCAGAAATGCCAAGTTCATGGCATTTTTGACAGAGAATAGGTAATGGTGTGGAGGCAAAGCACCAGCGTGAGACGGAATGATTGATCACGGAGATTTGGTAACAGAGTGATAAACTCAGGTGAACGTTAAAATTCTGAAACGAATATACAACTTTTCCTCGCTTTGATGGTTGCAAACTACATAACACACACAAATACTATAAATTATGAACTCAACAATTATTGCACCCGTAGCCGCACTCGTCATTGGCGGTACAGCAGGATTCATTGCTGGACAGAAAAATGTACCTGATCCCATATCGGAAGAGGCAACCGGCGATGCGCGTGGATCATGGCGTGGTGGCGCTGTATCGTTATCATCAGATCGTTCAGGCCCTCGTTCATCAGGGTCACGTGTAAGAAGCGCCAAAGAAGCTATGGAGCTGCCAGGACAGAATAACCGACTCCAAGCACTTATGGACTACTATGCTGGACTTGACCCATCAAAATTTGAAGAAGAAGCTAAGAAATTAGAGGACTTGCCATGGAGTGAACGCATTATGGTTGGTTACCTTTTATTTGCCCGATGGGGGGAAGAGGACCCCACAGCTGCTATGGATTACACGAAGAGCATGGGATTTGCAGGAATGTTTGTCCGCGGCACCGTGATGCAGAGCTGGGCATCGAAGTATCCTCAGGATGCTGCTGCATACTATCAGACGAACCCGAACGAATTTCGTATGGGTGGAATGATGGGTGGGCGTGGAGGAAAAGGTGGCGGATCAACGGCACAAATTATTGCTACTGAGTGGGCGCGACAGGATAGTGCGGGTGCAATGGCATGGGCACAATCGCTTGAGGGTCGTGATCAACGTGAAGCCATGCGCGGGATTTTCTCTCAGGCGGCTAAAGAGGATCCCGCCAAAGCGGCAGGAATGCTTGCCAGTATTACCGATGAGGATGCAAAGAGAGATGCTCAGAACAGCATTGCTCGCGAATGGGGAGGAAAAGATTGGGACGGAGCACAAAGCTGGATTTCAGGATTACCTGCCGATCAGCAAGCAGATGCCATGGCGCGCGCAATTCGTGGCCTTGCCGATGAGGACCCTCAACTTGCTTCAACCAAAATAAGTGCGATTCCCGAAGGCGACGAGCGTGATGAAGCCATCGAAAGTATTGCCCGCCGTTGGGGACAGGATGATCCTGCCGCTGCTGCTGATTGGGTGATGAAATCCGGTAGTGAAGAGGCGCAAACTGATGCCATTGGGCGTGTGGTTGCTTCTTGGGTAGGTCAAGATGCTGAAGCTGCCTATGCATTTATTGATGAGCAGCCAGAGGGTGGAGTGCGCGACAAAGCAGCTTCATCATATGTCATGTCGAACCAACGCGGAGATGTGCAGCAGAACTTGAAGTTGGCGGAAACAATTGGAGATGAGCGCACACGCAGCTGGGCGATTGGTATGACTGCTGCTAGCTGGGCTCGCAAAGATAAAGAGGCTGCTACAGATTATGTAGAAAGCACCGAGGCACTTAGTGACGAAGCCAGAACTCGCATCAAGCAAGTCACTGAGGCTGGTGGAGAAGGGT
>JABHEX010000146.1 GCA_018676385.1 Akkermansiaceae bacterium | reverse complement strand
GATAGAAATTTGGACATCGTATGAAGCTGGCTAGAGTGTTAGTAAGATGTGCTAATACTTACCATACTAGCACCGTTGGAACTATCAGTTGCAGGATTGCCAACCATTTCAAGATCATCTGGTATATCTGTCAAACCCTTGAGCACAATCACTGTGGCGCCAGCCCCCTCTGCGCGGAATATATCCGCACTGACATCACCATCGGGGGTGTAAATGGTACTCACTACGGTGTTCGAGGGCGATGAGATACTTGTGGGCTCAGCTACACGTGTGCCCACGTAAAAGCAGAGTGCCATACTGGCTGCCGCCGTTGGAATCATGAGCCATTGCCAGATTCTGCGCTTTGGCGCAAGTGTGGGTACGTGAGTGAGCTGTTCGCTTTCGATGTGGCGTAGAATTCGCTCATTAAAAAAGTCTCCATATGGAGGTTCAATACTCGCGGGAATTGTCGCACGAATAGATTGATTCATTACTCGGATAGCATCGCGTTCGGCGAGTAATTCTGGATGATTCTGCGCCCATGCTTCGACACGTTGTAGTTCCTCACCTACAAGCTCGCCGTCGATCCATTGTGTGAGTGTTGTTTGATCAGGTTCTTTCTTCATGGTTATTTTTAATTAGATTTTTGGTGGGATTAATCAGCATCCGGCCTGAGAATACTTTGAAGTTTTTTACGAGCGTAGTGGAGCCGACTCATAACTGTGCCGATAGTATTTCCGGTTATTTCGGCAATTTCCTTGTAGTCGAGCCCTTGAACCTCACGTAGCAGTATGACCTCGCGGTGCCCCTCAGACAGACCAGCGATAGCAGCGTTGATCTCCTCGCATAATTCGTTTTGCTGCATTGCTTCATCGGGGGGGGCATTATGATGTGGCATTGTAGAGGCACCAGGGTCAACCCGTGAGGTATCAAACACCTCGTCGTTGAGCTCGCCATCACTCTCAATACGTCGTTTTCTGAGCCAATCATACACAACATTGTGGCTGATGCGAAATAGCCACGTTGAGAAGCGTGCACGCGACTCAAACTTTGGCAGAGCCTTCCATGCTTTTATGAATGCCTCTTGGGATAAGTCCCAGGCATCAGCATCATTTTTGACCATGTTATAGATCATTGCATAAATTTTTCCACGGTGTTTGCTGACTAATCGGTCGAATGCCCGCATGTCACCCGCTTGGGCCTCAGCAACCCAAATGGCGTCTTCGCTGGCAATATCATTCGATTTTATTCTACGGTTATCGGGCTCACCATTGCCATCCGACTTTTTAGTGTTTTTGGACCCACTTGCCATACCTCCTCCTTGTGCGGAATCTGGTGGTATAGGTGTGTTTACCCCGTTGGACGCTATTTTACGTAAAATATTCATTAAATATGCGAGGAATTATCCTTTCCCTAAGTTGGCGTGAACAGAGGAATTTGGCAAGACGTGGTTTTTTGCTGCTAATTGGCTCTGTGAGTGAGATTTTAAAAAAATGTGGCATCACGTGACTTTTCCTTTCGCAAATCCTGCTGTCGTGGCTACGTTTGTCCCAGCGATGCAATGTGACTTTTGCGATAGTAAGGCGACGGTATTCTTCACCCAAATTATTGATGGGGTTTCGAAGAAGACCAATCTCTGTGATTCCTGTGCCAACGAGCAGGGAGTAACAGACCTAGATGGCTTCCTACTACCCCAAATAGATTTTCCTGAGAACGAACCCGATGATGATACTCAGAATGATCTGCCCGATACGCATTCTAGTCTTGTGATGGACGACAAAACCTGTTGTCCGGACTGTGGATTTGCGTTTGATGATCTTAAGAAGACCGGTCGTCTCGGTTGCAGTGGTTGTTATCAGTTTTTCTTGGCAGAGATTAAACATAACCTCGCAGGAATGCATAAAGGCACCAGCCATACTGGGCGCGTGCCCTTGGGAATGGTCGAGGCATTTCAACAGCGCCGACAGCTTGATACCCTCAGAAAAGAAATGGAAGAGGCAATCAGCGGTGAGGACTATGAAAAGGCTGCTAAGCTCCGCGACCAGATTAGCCAGATTGAAGAAAAAACCTTAACACTGGATACTTAAATTTTCTGCCACTATGATGCGATTTTCCACATTACTGAAGCACCCTGCAGACTGGATGACCGGTGCTGATGCTGATAGTGCCATCGTTCTCACGAGTCGTATTCGACTGGCGCGTAATATTGTTGGTGCACCATTTCCAGGATGGGCACGAAAACAGGAGCGAATTGATTTATTAAGTTCACTTCGGGAAAAAATTGAGTCGCTGCCAAATATGAAAGAAGCATTCTCACAAGAGCTCAGCGCGCTATCATCGGTCCAAAAACAAGTTCTTGTGGAGCGTCATCTGATTAGCCGAGAGCAGGCGGCAAGGGGGGAAGGAAGTGCCACAGTAGTTAACCGTAGCCAGACACTCAGTGTGATGATCAATGAGGAAGATCACCTGCGGTTGCAATCGATCCGTTCGGGCTTACACCTGCGCGAGGCATATGACCTGATCGCAAGTGTTGACATGGAGTTAGAACAAAAGCTTCCATATGCTTTCGATCACGAATTGGGGTATCTTACTGCTTGCCCGACGAATCTCGGCACTGGATTACGGGCATCTGCCATGTTGCATCTCCCTGGCCTTGTTATTAGCGATCACATCGGGCAAGTGATTCAAGCAGTCGGGAAGCTAGGACTTGCTGTGCGTGGTATCTTTGGCGAGGGAACCGAGTCCCTGGGCCACTTATTCCAGATTTCCAACCAATCGACTCTAGGGGAATCTGAGGATAGTATTATTAACCGCCTCGAGCGAGTGATTAAAAAAGTTCGTGATCATGAGCGTAACGCACGGCTGAAGCTTATCGAAGACGATCCTCAAATGGTGGCTGATAAGATTGCCCGCGCATACGGGCTACTCAAACATGCCTATGTCATAGATTCCAAGGAAGCACTCACACACCTCTCACTTATCCGGCTGGGAACAGACTTGAAATGTTTTCCATACGAAACCATTCAACTTTGTGATACCCTGCTAATGGATATTGAGCCGGCCCATCTACAGCATCAAGCAGGACGCAGCCTAACACCAGAGGAGCGTGATACAAATCGTGCTAAAATCATCCGTGACTGTTTGCATTCTTTGCCAAACCCTGATATATGTTTTATTAACTAATTTAATTTGCCTATAAGGCATCTCACCAACTATGAATAACTTTACTCCAAGAGCCCAGCAAGTCCTGGCACTCGCCCGAAAAGAAGCTGATCGCT
>JABHEX010000145.1 GCA_018676385.1 Akkermansiaceae bacterium | reverse complement strand
TAAACTCAAGGAGACCTACGCCTCGCAGCTCGACTCCGTGCAGCGCATGCTCGCCGAGCGACGCATCCCCTGGGTCCAGATCAAACACGCCGATGTGATCAGCAACCCGGAACAAGTCGCCGAAGAACTCAACCAAGGGTTCGGCGGTCACCTTGATGTCCAGGAGATGGTTCAAGTGGTCGATCCTACGCTCTACCGGGAACGAACATAACTCCACTAGTATCGGCCATGAGCGTCGTTTGTGACTCATACAATCGATATAAGGAATCACTGATAAATTGGCTATGATGTCTTGCAAGGTATCGCCAAATTACGCAGGTTTGTTTTTTAGCAAAAACATCATTCTAACTGTATGTTGACTCAATCCATTAAATTTTCTGGTCCCTTAATCGTGCTACTTTTTCTCGCTTCACTTGTTTCTGGTAGCATTATCTTGGCGAAGGAACGCCCACCAAATTTTATCTTTGTTCTCAGTGATGACATCGCGCAAGGCGACATTGGCGTTTACGGACAAAAGCTCATCAAGACACCCAATCTTGACCGCATGGCGGCGGAGGGCACACGCTACCAGCAGGCGTATTGTGGCACCACGGTCTGTGCGCCATGTCGCTCGGTGTTTTTTACTGGTCTGCATTCCGGCCACTGCCCGGTCCGTGGAAACTGGGAAGTTGCACCTGAGGGTCAGCTGCCGATCCCGGCGGAAACAGTAACCATCGCGGAGGTCGCCAAGTCCGCTGGATACTCCACCGCCACATTTGGCAAGTGGGGCATGGGGTTTTTTGATTCAACAGGCAGCCCAATGAAGCAGGGGATCGACCACTTTTTTGGCTATAACTGCCAGCGCCACGCGCACTCGTATTTTCCAACCTATCTTTACAACGATGACAAACCGTTCCTGTTACCGGGGAACGACGGCCAGGGTGTTGGTAAAACCTACGCCCAGGAGTTGATCCAGAAGGCGATGATCAAGTGGTTGAAATCAAACGCTGACAAGCCGTTTATGATGTTCTACGCGATCACTCTGCCACACAGTAGGCACGAGATGGATGACCTCGGAATCTACAAAGATAAACCGTGGACTGAAAAACAAAAAAACTACGCTGCCCAAGTCACCCGCATCGATTCCGATATGGGAGAGATGCTCGCCACACTGAAGGATCTCGGGATCGATAAAAACACCCTAGTCATTTTTACAGGCGACAATGGATCGTCATTTAGTCCGAAATCAGAAATCGGAAAACGTTTCAACCAGGCCAATGGCTTGCGCGGATTCAAGCGAGGAATGTACGAAGGTGCGCTTCGCCAGGCCGCCTTCGCATGGTGGCCGGGAACCGTGCCCGCCGGCCGTGTCGATGAACAGCCGTGGGCGTTCTGGGACCTAATGCCGACCTTTGTTGAGATGAGCGGAGCCAAGCCGCCGAAGGGATACGAGACCGATGGTTTGTCACTGCTTAGCTACCTCAAGGGTGGCAAGGCACCCAAACGTGATTATTTTTACTGGGAACTGCACCCCCAACACCACACCGTGCAAGCGGCTCGCTGGGGCAACTGGAAAGCGGTACGCAATGGCGTCCATAAGCCCATTGAAATCTACAACCTCGAGACCGACTCGGGAGAGTCTAACAACCTAGCCAAATCCCGACCCGATCTCGTTAAGCGCGCGCAGAAAATCTTCACCGAAGCCCACCGTCCAGATCCGAACTGGCCACTGGTAGGTCGCAGCAAAAAACATGTCGATAGTTCGAACGCTGCATGGAAAGTAAAAATCTGGCGCGATAAAAATAAATGGGCACCTGAAGCGGCTCGTTAGGACTTTTCCCATAATAACCATGCCCATGAAGTTACCCTTATTCCCGCTCACCGTTTTTGGTGCCATGCTAATGGCATCGGGCGCCCTGCATGCAGCAAAGCAAGCCCCAGGACCTGAAAGCCCACCGGCGCCTACGCTACTAGCCCAGTGCGCCGTGCCTTTCAGCGATAACGCGATCCTGCAGCAAAAAATCAAGCTGCCAGTCTGGGGAACATCGTTGCCGCAGGCGAAGGTCACGGTGACATTCGATTCCCAGACAAAAACCACCACAGCGGACAAGGCTGGCAACTGGAGGGTCGTGCTCGATCCGATGAATGCGGTGAAACTGAAATCCGTCAATGATTCTCCCGCCGGTAAAGTGATGACGATCGTGTGCGAAAAGGACGGCAACAAGGCGGCCAAAAAAATCAACAACCTCGTGATGGGTGACGTCTGGCTCTGCGCTGGGCAATCGAATATGGCGGGCAGAATGAAACGCGCCGGACATCCGAAAAATTATCCTCTCAATAGCGTGAACAACGCCAACTACCCCGCGCTCCGTCATTTGACACCTAACAAAGACCAGTGGCAGGTCTGCAGTCCGGAAACGGCAGTCTGGATTTCCAGAGTCTCCTTTTTCTTTGCTCGCCGAGTGCAGCGCGATGCACTCGTGCCCATGGGACTGATGGTAACTGCCGTGGGCGGATCCAATATCGAAAGCTGGCTTAACCAGCCTCCCTATCATACGGGGGGCAATTACACCAAGCTGCTCAGCCCGTGGGTCGGTTACGGCATCCGGGGTGCCATCTGGTATCAGGGCGAGAGCAATGAGAAAGACCGCCGCGGGTATCAGCCCAAACTGGAATCTCTCATCACCGGCTGGCGAAAGGTTTGGAAACAAGGCGACTTCCCAGTTCACTTTGTGCAACTTCCGGGGATTGGGAAATCAACCACCGAGAATCCCGCTGGCGGTGATGGTCGGGCCGAAATCCGGCAGGCTTATTTTGAAACACTAGCACTCAAAAATACTGGCATGGCGGTGACCATTGACGTCGGTGCAGTCGGTGAACACCCACCCAATAAATATGACGTCGGGGTGCGCTTGGCGCGATCTGTTCTGCAAAAGGTTTATGGATTTAAAGAGCTGACCTGTTGCCCGCTCTATACCAAACATATCATCAAAGGAAACGCCGTGTATATTTCATTCGATAATGCAAAGTCGGGTCTAATGATTGCAAAAAAGGAAGGCTTCACGCCCCCAAAACCGACTTCCGACGCCAAATTACAGTGGCTATCTATCCAGGCCAAAGACGGAAGCTGGCATTGGGCCGATGGGAAAATCGATGGCTCACAGCTTGTAGTTACATGCAAGAACGTCGGCAAGCCGATCGCCGTGCGCTACGCTTATACCCAGCACCCCGCGGGATATTTACTCTACAATAATGACGGGCAGCCCGTCGGCCCATTTAGCACAATCGGTTACGGGCCGAAGCCCATCGAAAAAAAGCCCTGACGCCCGAAAGAATAAGTGTAGTCTTGCCGTAGAAAGCAAATTCACAAATCAATCCCAACAACACAGTAAAATCATGAAACAAAACCAAATAACCAAAGCATCCTGCCTATTGACAGCGATGACCCTCGGACTCGCCGGAATGGCATCTGCAGACAGTAAAGCCGCCGACGTATCCAAGCCCGTTCAGGTATTCCTGATCATGGGCCAATCCAACACCTTGGAGTTCGGCAAGGTCAGTGACGAGCTAAAAACAGCCTACCCATTCCTCGCCGCTGATGGTGCGTGGAGCACCCGCAAGGACGTCCGCAACGTCTCTGTAATGGTTGGCAGAAAAGGCATCTACCGCAATGAATGGCTAACCGTTGAAAAAAAAGGTAAAATCGGTATCGAAATCGGCATCGGTCATGAACTCGGTAACGCGGTTGATGCTCCGGTCATGATCCTCAAGAGCTCCATCGGTAACCGTAGCCTCGGCTGGGACCTTCTGCCTCCAGGAACTCCTCGTTATTCACACGGTGGTAAAGAGCAACCCGCTTATGGGGAGACGTATCCAAGCAAGAGAGACACGAGCAAGATTGTAGCTTACGAAGAAGGCAAGACTCTGGGATGGTATGCTGGAAAGCAGTATGACGATGACGTCGCTAACGCCAAGAAGATCCTCGCTGACTTGGGTAAGTACTACCCTGGCGCCACGAAATACGAAGTTGCCGGCATCATCTGGTGGCAGGGCGACAAGGACATGCGCAACGCCGCACACGCCGCCGAGTATGAGAAAAACCTCGGTCGTCTGCTCGCTGCTCTGCGCAAGGACTTCAAAGCTCCTAATGCCAAGTTTGTCTGCGCCTCACTCGGCCAAACCGATGAGAGCGACACAGACTCTGGCCACGGTAAGATCCTTCACGCCATGAAGAACTTCGCTGCCAGCAGTGACGACATCGGCTTCGTCTACAGCAAGCCGCTACTCGACAAACCAAGTAGCTCAAGTGGTCATTACGGCGGTAATGCCAAGACTTACATGAACGTAGGCGTAGCCCTCGGTAAGGAAATGGCCAAGCAACTCAAGAAGTAGCTTTTTATACTCAATCCAATTCATCCGCAATTATGCGGCATATTTAACGGGCTGGTGCGATTGTCGTGCCAGCCCGTTTTTTTTAACTAGGATTGTGCGTGGAGTATTTAGCCAATACAGGATAGCTCAATAAGCCGTCGAACCCTTTTGGGAGGTATAAATAAGCAAGATAAGTGGCAACCATGTTGAACAAACAAAATAAATAATAACATGATAGAATTCTGCTACTCATCTATTGTTTAATGTAAGGTATCATGGGCAGTCCACCTCAGCTCTATCCACACATTGATTTTTCACTGTAAAAATCCATCGTTCTGTGATCAAACCACCTCACGCCGTGAATTTTCACGGATCATTGTGCACTCCACACGCATCACTCTCCAATTATGAATGTCTCACTCAACTGGCTCAACGATCATCTTGATCTCTCCCACATGTCGCTGCAGGAAATCGATGACCTGCTGACGTTTGCTGGCGTAGAGGTTGAAGGTATTCAGCAGAAGGGCGTGCCTTCAGATAAGATCGTTGTCGCGCAGATCAAATCCGCAGACCAGCATCCAGATGCCGATCGACTTAAGGTCTGTATGGTGGATGCAGGAGAAGGGGAGCTGCGTCAGATCGTCTGTGGCGCGCAGAATTATTCAGTAGGTGATCATGTCCCATGCGCACTTCCCGGTGCCGACCTCGGTGAAGGATTTGTTATCAAAGAGGGAAAGCTACGCGGCGTCGATTCCCGCGGCATGCTCTGCGGTGCCGATGAAATCGGTATGGTCTCCGAGGTGGACGGACTAATGATCCTCTCACAGGATCTGGAAATCGGAAAACCACTCCAAGAAATTTTTGATACCGACACGATCATTGAAGTGGAAGTTACACCCAACCGTCCAGACTTGCTCTCACACACTGGCATGGCACGTGAGCTTGCCGCCCTCGCCAAACTTGACCTGGTAGGGCGTGCTGTCGCCAGCGCGCCGGAAACAGATGATGCATCTTCTGCTATCAAACTCTCAGCACCCGATTCGTGCCCGTACTACACAGCAGTCAAAATCTCCGGTGTCACCGTGGGCGATTCACCCGCGTGGCTGAAGACTAAGTTGGAGGCCATCGGCCTGCGCCCGATCAACAACGTCGTCGATATCACTAACTATGCCTTGCATGAGCTTGGCCATCCACTGCACGCATTTGATGCGGCAAAAGTCAGTGGCGCGCTTGATATCCGCATGGCTGCCGATGGTGAGGTCTTCAAAGCTCTCGACGAGGAAGACTACACACTCAATGCTGAGGACGTGGTGATCTCCGATGAAAGCGGCACCAAGCTTGCTCTCGGAGGCATCATGGGCGGGCTCGATAGTGGCGTCACAGAGTCCACCACTGACATCATTCTGGAGTCGGCGTATTTCACCCCGTCGAAAATCCGCCGTAGCTCACGCCGGCTTATCCTCAGCTCGGATTCATCTTATCGGTTCGAACGTGGCAGTGACCCGCAGCAGGTTCTCTCCAGCTCTTCATTCGCAGCTAACTTGATTGTTGAACTCGCGGGTGGAACGATCGAGGGCGCTACCGCCGTTGCCGGCGAAGCTCCACAGCTCACAGGTGAAGTCACTCTGGATGTGGAAAAGCTCGACCAGCTCATGGGAGGCTCGATTTCCCTTGAGGATGCCGAGGGAATTCTCACCAGGCTGGGTCTCGATAAACTTGCTGATAATGTCTGGAGCGTGCCGAGCCACCGACTCGATCTTGGCCGCCACATCGACCTCGTTGAGGAAATTGCCCGAGTCCACGGACTCGATAACGTGCCGTCTCGGTTTACCGGCAACTTCGCTCATGAAAGCGATGTGGATATCGCCTACGACTACCAGATGGGTGTGCGCAATACTCTGGCATCGATCGGATTCTACGAAACTCAAACCATCAAGCTCATCGCGGATTCGGCACCGGATGCCACGATCGCCCAGATGGACACCGCGCTGCCGCTACGTCCACTGCAGGATGGCGATGCCATCCGGGTAAAGCTTCCCCTCAGTGAAGATCACGCTGTGATGCGTCCCTCTCTTACACCAGGTCTCGTTGCCACTGCTGCGCGTAATATTCGCCAGGGATCCAAGTCGCTTCGCTTTTTTGAGATTGGCAGACAGTTCCGCAATGCAGGTGGGGGTAAGGCGACGGATATTGAATCTGACTCCATAGCTCTCCTTATGGGTGGCGAACGTCGCCCAGCCACGTGGTCGGTGAAAGCTGGTTGCCAAGGACAGATCGATGCCTTTGATGTGAAAGCCGTGCTTAACCACATTCTTCCCAACAAGCCGATTCAGCTCAACCCACGTGAGCGTGATGGATTTATCATTGCCGCAGACATCCAGTGCGATGGCAAACCGGTTGGTGTCTTTGCCCAGCTTAGCCCGTCGAAATGCCGTGAGCTTGATGCAGACTACCCAATTTATCTTGTCGAGCTTGATGCCAAGAAATGCCAGCAGCTAAGTAAAGGAATCAGCCAGGTTGATGATCTGCCGCAGTTCCCTGGATCAAGTCGTGATGCCGCTATGGAGGCACCTATTGCTCTGCCAAATGCCAACATCGAGAAGGTGATTAAGAAGCACAACGAAATGTTACTACAATCATCTTCCTGCTTTGATTTGTTCACTGACCCCACCGGTGAGAAAATGGCCGCGGACAAGAAATCCATCACCTATAGCTTCCACTACCGCTCAGCCGAGCGTACGTTGAAGGCGAAAGAGGTCGATCAAGCACACCAAAAACTTCTCGATCACCTCGCGAAAACCCTGCCTATTACGTTCCGCTAGTGAGTGCAGTGCGGGATGATAAACAGGGTTTCCTAACCACAGCAGTGTGGTGCCGCATCCGTCAGCTACGCAGTTACAGCGCCACGCCCGTCGTCGAGACCTGACTTCTCGAGGTAGTAATCGTAGCCACCTGCGTAGCGGGTGAGCTTGCTCGCGCCCTCGGGGTCTTTGTGATCGGGGCCCACGTGTAACGTAACTTCCGCTAGGTTACGGATGAAGTGCACATCGTGGGAAATGAATACCAGCGTGCCCTCGTAGTGCTTCAGTGCTTGAAGTAATGCCTCGATAGAAATGATATCGAGGTGAGTAGTCGGCTCGTCCATCAGTAGTAAGTTTGGCGGGTTAACCAGGAACTTGACTAAGTTGAGACGTGACTTCTCTCCACCTGAGAGCACACGGACTTTTTTGTGTACGTCAGCACGGCGGAACAGGAAGGATCCGAGGATGGAACGGGCTTCATCTTCGCGCATATCGCCACCACTTGCCATGACCTCTTCTAACACAGTGTTAGACTCGTCCATCGACTGGGTGCGGTGCTGGGAGTAGTAGCCGAGATTGGTATTGAAGCCGGCATTGCGTTCGCCTTCCTGAAACTCTAACTGGCCAGCGAGAATTTTTAACAAGGTGGATTTACCCGCGCCGTTCGGGCCGACGAGCACCATGCGATCACCTCTTTCCACAACTAGTTCTAGATTTTCGTAAATGACATTGTCATCGTAGGCCATCTTGATTTTTTCTAGCTCAATGACTTTCTGGTTCGAGCGCTTCGGTTGGGGGAAATTGAACTTGAAGACCTTGCGTGGCTTGATCGGCTTTGGTAGGCGCTTCATTTTCTCCATCTGTTTTACCCTCGACTGGACCTGCGCGGCCTTGGAGGTAACTGAGCGGAATCGATCAATGAACTCCTGGAGGCGATCGAACTCCTTCTGCTGGTTCCGGTATGCCTGTACTTTTTGAGTGTAACGCTTTTGGCGTTGATCGAGGTATGATGTGTAATTACCGGTGTAGGAAATGAGTTGTTCTTCGTCGATTTCGTAGACGGTTTCAATCAGCCCATCCATGAAGTCGCGGTCGTGTGAGATCATCAGCAGCGCACCTGGGTAGGTCTTAAGATATTGCTGCAGCCAAATCAGTGCCATCAGGTCGAGGTGATTGGTCGGCTCGTCGAGCATTAGCAGATCCGGTTCCTTGACCAAAAGCTGGGCAAGGTGGGAGCGCATGATCCAGCCACCGGAGAATTTGTTCGCGGGCTGGTCGAAGGCGTCTTGTTTGAAACCAAGGCCGGCGAGAATTTTTTTAGCCTTCGGCTCGAGCTGGTAGCCGTTGGCTGCATCAAAGGTGTCTTGGGCGGCATGGTACTCCGGCGTGTCGGTCTTGCCCGAGGTATCTCCCTCGCGCATCACGCGCAGAGCCTTCTGCAGCTCGGGTGTGATGCCGATGGCGATTTCCAGAATCGTTTCCTCACCGGGATCACCTGCTTCCTGCGCGAGGTAGCCGGTGATGGCGTAGTCGTCTCTCTCAACCGTTCCGGTATCGGCATCCTCTTCGCCGAGGATCATTTTGAAGAGCGTTGATTTCCCGGCGCCGTTTGGGCCGACTAGGGCGACGCGTTCACCCCAGTTGATGGTCATGTCCGCCTCCTCAAAGAGAGTGCGTCCGCCGAGGGACTTGGTGAGATTTCTAATGACAAGCACGCGAGTTGCTTAGCTGATATTGCATACTTGTCAACTCTGGCGAGTCGTATAGGTGCGATCAGCTAAGCTGGAAACTTTGATCAACGACATTCGTAATATGCCAAACCAACCAGATAAATGGGTTGGTTGATTATCATAAACCTTACTTTTCCTATTGCCTGCTTGGTTTGGCAGTTAAATGATGAAAGTAGCCATGGAGCTGCGCAAAAGATTCTTTGTAACGTTTTCCCTCCCTCTTCTATTTCAATGGTCCACAATAACCCCGTAACCATCGTAATTTTTGGGATAGTTTGCTAGCGTAAAAAATAATTTTCACTTGATGATTTCGAACGCTCCTTGTATATTCATTGTAGATTATCAAAATAATCTACTTCTCACTACAACTGCATTCATGAAAAACTCTGCTCAGAAACCCGGCTTCGCCCTGATCGCCACCATTTCCGTGATGGTGCTGCTGGTAATGATCGCGCTGGCGATGCTGGCGCTCTCGACCACCGAGATCCGCTCATCGAGACAGGGAAGTGCGCAGGCGGAGGCTCAAGCCAATGCCCGCATGGCTCTGATGTTGGCCATCGGGAATTTACAAAAGCACGCTGGCTCTGATATGCGCATCACGGCTCCGGCAGACATTCTTGGCTCAAGCAACCCGCCGCTTCTTGGTGTCTGGAAAAGCTGGGAAGGGTCTAACAATCAGCAGTCAGGCAGCCTCAAGGGAAGGCCAACTGCTCCGGATTACGCATCAAAAACAAAAACAGCATCCCAGAACGGTCGGTTTGTTTCGTGGCTCGTTTCAGGTGCGGGCGAAGACACGAACCCGACCGATGCTTCGAGTTTAGTGAGCGCTTCATCATCTGCAAATACCGTGTCGCTCCTAGCGGATGGAACACTCACTGATGCAGACACCCGACAGGTTCACATAGCCCCTCAAGACGTCGGTTCAAATGGGGCCATGGCCTGGTGGATTTCCGGTGAAAATCAAAAGGCGCGCATTCCCAAACCTCACGATGAACAAGACTCGTCGATAGCGGAGTGGTCGGACAGGAATCGCAGCCACGCCGTGGCTGACACCGAACCCTTCAGCCTAGATGCTATTTTAGCCGACCCTTCGCTCGCAGGCAAAGCGGTGACTCGTAGCAGCGCGGACCTCATCGCGAATGTTGCAGTTCCATCTGAAAGTTTCCACGACCTATCGACGATCTCCACGGGCCTGCTTACCAACGTCGCCACCGGTGGTTGGAGAAAGGACCTCTCCCTGCTCACTGAGAAATGGGATGCACAACCGACGAGCGGACTGGAGTTTTTCCAAATCAAGCCGGACGAACATCTCAACTACACCCGCCCCGCCACAAATGTTGATTACCAGCCAGCTAAGAGTATGCTCTATCACTGGGCGGACTACCGCGCTAGTAGACTGAGAGAGTTTATGGCCAGACGAGGTCCGATCGCAAGTTGGGCGAAAATCAAAACCTACGCGACACTCTACAAAAATATGACGGCAACGTCTTCGAGAGCACCGAATATCGACCACCAGAGCTGGCAGGATAATGGGACACCGTTCAATGCTCACGAAACATTTCACAATATTCGGCTTCTTCCTCAGATGGCGAGGATTCAAATTATCGTTTCTCATTATGCAACGACTTCGGGTGCAGTACCTGGAAAATACCGCCCAGCCGTGCTTTATACTCCTGTTGTTACCGTGTGGAACCCCTATAATACGAGGCTCACTCTCAATGGTACCCTCAAGATGAGCCCGGCTTATACATGGCCTTTGGCTTTGAATCATCGTATTTCTGGCGCGTCTCTAGCCGATGAGTATTGGGCTGTTCAGCATGGTGGCACTTCGGGTGACTATCGTAATAAACGCCTTGGTAAATCAACGAGTTGGTTCGCGGATATGGTATTTACTCTTGCCCAAAGTCCAATGATTCTGGAACCAGGAGAAACGCGTATCTTTAGCCCGTCTGTTGGATATCGGAGGGATGAAACAAGCACCTCTAGGGTTGGCATAAATCTGACACCTGGCGTAAGATCGGGGGTAGGATTTTACTACGTTATGGACAGGAGGTTTGATCTGAACAATCCTGCCGATCCGCAGAAGATTTCGTTCAGTGGAGGAGCTCAGATAGAGGCTGATGCCAAATTTGATGTTGCCTCCCGAGGAACCGCGTGCGGGTGGGCTTTCCAGTGGTTTATAAACAGCTTTGGTTCAGGCCGCTCACATAGTTGGTTTCAGGTATTTTACGAGCATGCCGTGGCAGATGCCTTATACCCTCCAAAAGAGGGACTGGCTTCAGCGACACTTGCGCAATGTGCAGATACGCCGGTGCCTTTCCTTTCCATGACCCTAGGTTCTCGTATTGCTAATCACAACGCCACCGCGACGAAAGGTGTGGCTCAGGCCAACCCCGTTGTGGACTTCTTCTCTTCCGGTCCTCGTCCCCGATTCACGGATGTTTATCCCGGTATGAACAATCTGCTCAATTGCCCATGGGATTTAAGTATTGTAGAGCATTCATCAGGAGCGGATGACATGCTTCCCAATGTTGATAACTCAACGAATAGCAGCTACATCGTTACCGGAGTGCGTAAAGCCGAGGGGGTATCCCGCATCGTTGCTGCAGAGCTGCCCACCCGTCCGCTGGCATCTCTGGCGGATCTAACCCACATGCAGATGCGGGGTTTGAACCCGACTCCACCGTATGCAGGAAATGTCGTGGCCAATTCAGATGCATCTCCGCTCATTCTGAAGAACAACGTGATCAATACCTCTAATGGTCGATCTAGTCGACGCGATAACGAACAGCAGGATGATTCTTATTGCGCCAACCAAGTCCTCTTTGATGACTGGTTCTTTTCTTCCATCGCGCCAGAGCCGAATGGCTTCGGCAGTTCGAGTGGTGCCAGCTTGCGCCAAAACTACCTCGATTTCCTAACAGGATCGGATCCCTTGGTTAATCGGTCATATCTTCCTATCGCGGAGGACCAGGTCACCAATGCCACCAAAGCGAGTGAGATATACTCGGACGAGGTGCAGCCTACGGACTCGTGGAAAACCATCGCATCGCGGCTTGAGGTGCAGGGGATGTTTAATGTGAATTCGACTTCTGTAAAGGCGTGGCGGGCTCTGTTAGGTCATGCTAGGAACCATAAAATTCCCTATAGTCAGGTAGGCGGTAATATTGCCCTGTCCGGGAAAACAGACTATGCCATGAGCCGTACCAGTGTTGCTGGAGACCGCGCAGCTGGCGAAGCACCACAAGTGGCTGGAGAATATGTCGACACCACGGAATTCACGGGTTATCGCGTATTTACAGATGAGCAGCTCGATTTCCTTGCCGAAAAAATTGTCGAGCAAGTTAGACTCAGGGGACCTTTCTTGTCGCTGTCGGAATTCGTGAATCGGCAACTTTCGTCGGATACAAACCTGGCCCTTGCCGGAGCAATCCAGACAGCCCTGCATGCTCTGACTGCAAATGCCAGTCTCAACCCTTTTGATACGGTACAAAATGAATCGGTCGCATCAGTGGCCAACCCTTTTGCTGAGGGTGCAGACGCAGGTTACGTATTTCCAGAAGCTGCCGTCGGCCACAATACCTATGGCTTGCCCGGCTGGACACGCCAGGCGGATATCCTCCGTCCACTCGCTCCCATTCTTTCCGCGCGAGACGATACGTTCACCATCCGCGCTTACGGAGAATCCCGAGCTGCAGATGGCACGGTGCGCGCCCGCGCGTGGTGTGAGGCAACGGTGCAACGCACGAGGGATTTCTTGGATCCTGCAGATGAAGCAGACATCACCACGCAGCCAACCAAGTCAACCAACAAGACATACGGTAGGCGCTTCAAGATGGTCTCATTTCGCTGGCTGAGCGCCGACGAAGTGTAATATCGTGATGGATTTCCACGTATTCCCGTCTCCGAACCATGCGATTCATCTCCCTCATTATTTTTCTCTCTCTGGTGCCCGTTCTCCATGCTCAGGAGCGAGAGCACACCTGCCGTATCCTTTTCCTCAATGGTCCCCCGCGAGCTGCGAGTAAATACTGGCTTTTTGACGGTAAGAAGTCGCAGGAAGTCAAACTTCCCAGATTGAGCCTATCGCCAATTTATAAGCTCAGGTCCGGAGATATCAAACTCTGGTTGCTCACCTCACCTGTTGTGGAACTGGAGGAAATCCCAAAGGGCGCACCATCGGTCACTATCACTGCGGGCACACAGGATTTTTATCTGCTCATCGCCCGTGACCCATCGAATACAACCGTGCCGCTACGCATGCAGATTGTGAATGCGAACTACGATAAGATCGGGCGTGGCGATATGCTCTGGTTCAACCTGACTCAAAAGTACCTTGTGGGGGAACTCGGAAAATCCTCTCTCAAGCTGCCGCCAAGGAAATCATCCCTCGTGAAGGCGCCCGCACGTGAGCATGGAAATTATCCGGTCGAGATTTACTTCCGCGTCCCCGGTGACAACCGCACCCACCCGCTGATCGAAAGCCAATGGCGTCACGACCCGCGCTCACGGAGTATTGTATTTGTCTTTGACGAAGGTAAACGCCGGGCACCGCGTATCCAGTCGTTTACCGACTTCCGGATGCCGGAGAAGAAAGAAGGGGAGTAAGCGCAATCTGTTAGGATTACCTACTTCAGCTCCTTGATCTTGATGTTTTTCCAAGCGACGGAAAACGGACCGCTCTTTCCAACGCCGTGGACTTGCAGGCCGATGAAGCCTTTTGGGTGGGATTTGAAAATCGCCTCATCTGTGAGGTCACATACCATGTTGCCGTTGATCCATGTCTGGATGCGTGGGCCTTTGCAGACGATGCGGTAGTGGTTCCAATCGCCGTCCTTGAAGTGCTTGTGAGGTGTGCGCTTATCGTTGGGGACGAGCCAGCCGCGGCCTGTGGCTTCACCGTAGATGTAGCCGCCTTCACCGCCGCCTTTAATGTTGGTGGCCTCGATCTCACACTGGGGCCCGTTGACGCGGCCTTCAGGTGTATTGCCTTTCGTTTGTGAACGTAGCTGCACGCCCGAGTTGAGCTTGTTGTCCACTTTAACATCAAACTGCAGTTCAAAATCTCCGTAGTCTTTATTGGTACAGAGGAAAGAGTTCGGGCTACCCTTCTTGGTTGTGCCGACGATGGTGCCATCTTTGACAACATACGTGGCGGTGCCGTTTTTCTGGCTCCAGCCATTGAGGGTCTTACCATCGAATAGGCAGGTAAAGTCATCAGCTTTTTTGCCATGGTGGTCGGCATGCGCGAATACAATGAGGGCAGAGGAAATAGCGAGGAACATTGATTTTTTCATGTGCTTTAGAATACTTGGTTTGTAGGAGAGGTCTTTCAGGAGCCGATGATTTTGCTGTTCTTGCTTTTGAGTCGAGCCACGGAGTAGTGGGGGTCGTCGGGTAGCACTTCGATATCAACAAGCGTGCCCGCTTTTTTGAGCATTTGTCGGCAGTCGGGTGAGAGGTGGCGCACGTGCAACTCCTTGCCGGCGTTTTTATACCGGTCACCAAGCGCATTGATCGCTTCAAGGCCGGAGAGGTCGCAGACCCGGGCTTCTTCAAAATCGATAACGATGTTTTGAACATCTGACTTGGCTTGAAAATTGTCGGAGAACTCCCTTACAGATCCGAAGTAGAGCATGCCTTCTACGCCGTAGATGCGTTCTTCCGGCGTGTCTTTATGCATTGTGACGGTAATGTGCTTTGAGCTCTCCCATGCGAATACGAGAGCGGAGAGAATGACACCAACAAAGACCGCAAGTGCGAGATCATGCATGATCGCG
>JABHEX010000144.1 GCA_018676385.1 Akkermansiaceae bacterium | reverse complement strand
CTCTTTTTCGATCTCACCGGCCTCCCGCCAACTCCCGATCAAATAGAAAAGCTACTCGCTGACCCACGCGAGTTCGGCGTCGTCTATAGCGAGACTGTCGATAACTTACTCAAAACTGACGCCTACGCCGAACACTGGGCACGCCATT
The DNA here is from genome assembly GCA_018676385.1 of Akkermansiaceae bacterium. Classification (GTDB taxonomy): domain Bacteria; phylum Verrucomicrobiota; class Verrucomicrobiia; order Verrucomicrobiales; family Akkermansiaceae; genus Oceaniferula. The sequence goes on along the minus strand of JABHEX010000144.1, from coordinate 4,349 downwards.
GGCTCGACGTTGCGCGCTACGCAGATACTCACGGAATTCATATTGATAACTACCGCTCAATTTGGCCCTATCGTGACTGGGTGATTAAAGCATTTCAAAACAACATGCCCTTTGATCAATTCACACGTGAGCAGATAGCCGGTGACATGATGCCCAATGCCACACTCGACCAAATTGTCGCCACAGGATTTAACCGCTGCCTGCCAACCACTGGAGAAGGTGGTGCCATTGCTGAAGAATACAATGCCATCTATGCACAGGACCGGACTGACACTACAGCGGCAGCTTGGCTTGGCCTAACCACTGGTTGTGCCGCCTGCCATGACCACAAATTTGATGCCATTTCCACCAAGGAAAATTATCAACTCACTGCATTCTTCCGCAACACACCAATGACTGCACTGGATCGTAATAACGCTCTGCATCCGCCCAACATCAGAGTGCGCAGTAAAGATGAAAGCGCAAAGGCAGAGTTGTTGGCAAAGCAGACAAACGACCTAGAAAAGGCCATCGTCGAACACAAGAAAAAGGCCGAAATAATATTCCAAAAATGGCTTAAAGAACAGAAGGCGGCTCTGAACACTAACACTGATGTCCCTGGTCCCATTCTTCAGCTCCCACTCAATAAACAAGATCAAGGCATCACCGACAGCTCTGGCAAAAATCATACCAGCGAAAAACCTGTCAAATGGATCGCTGGCCCCATCAAGCAAGCTGTTCACCTTGAGGATAATGCAATCACTATCGATAACGCGCCATCCTTCGAGGCAGATCAGTCATTCTCCTATGGAGCCTGGCTTAATCTCCCTCACAGGGGGACGGCCGGGATTATTGCCAAAATTGATATTGATAACAGAGATCGTGGTTATGACCTATGGCTGTATGGCAACAAAATACACGCGCACATCAATAGCTCGTTTCCCGAAGATGCTCTCAAAGTCGTCATGAAAGACGCTTTTCCCCGCAAAACTTGGTTTCATGCCATGGTAACTTATGACGGCAGCCGGAAGGCCTCTGGTCTAAAAATTTATATCAATGGGAAATCGGTAAAACTGGGAACTGTCAGGGATAACCTCAAAGGAAGTATCCAGAATAAATCACCTCTGACTCTGGGACGCCGTCACAAAGGTCCTCATGCCCATTTCATGAAGGTCACAGGCTTCCAAATCTACGACCGTGCCCTGACTCCAGAAGAATGCAACAGCCTAGGAAGCAGATCTTTGATTAATCAACTAATCGCCTTGTCACCACCAGACGCCAAACAGCTTCAGAAAATACGCGACTATTATTTTGCTGATGTTGACACTAAACATATTCAGCTAACCAAACAGTTGGCAGCACTCAAAAAGGAAAAAGAAATTCACGATAAAAAATCACCCATCACTCTAGTGATGCAGGAAAATAAGGACAAGGAACCTTTCGCGCACATTCTCGTACGCGGAAACTATGCCGATAAGTCAGATAAAGTCACACCAGACACCCCAGCCTCCCTGCCTCCCATGGGGAATCTACCCAAAAACCGACTCGGCCTCGCCCAATGGCTCACCAAACCAGAAAACCCACTCCCAGCACGCGTCACGGTAAACCGCTATTGGTACTACCTGTTTGGACGCGGTATTGTTGACTCTACGGGAGACTTTGGCGTCATGGGCTCACGACCCACTCACCCAAAACTACTCGACTGGCTAGCCGTCGAATTCGTGGAAAACGGCTGGGATCTCCACCATCTATTACGCACCATCGTCACCTCATCCACCTACCGCCAGAGCTCTGTGATTTCAGAACAAGAACTCGAGCTAGACCCTGAAAACACATGGTTGGCACGCGGTCCACGCTACCGACTCGATGCTGAACAAATCCGCGATCTTACGCTTGAATCCTCCGGCTTACTTAATAAAGAAATCGGCGGTCCATCGGTAAAACCCTACCAGCCAAAAGGTATCTGGTCGTCGGTTGCCATGCCTCAGTCGAACACCAAAAATTATAAGGCCGATACCGGCGACAAACTTTACCGCCGCTCGCTCTACACCTTCTGGAAACGCACTGCTCCACACCCCGCCATGGAAATTCTGAACGCTCCCGTTCGCGAAGTCTCATGTGTCAAACGAGAACTCACCAACACTCCACTACAAGCATTGGTCATCATGAATGACCCGCAGTTCGTGGAAGCTTCGCGCCAGCTCGCCTCACGCGCCATCAAAGGGGCAAAAACCACCGAGGAACGCATCCATCTAATCTCCTCCGCACTGCTCGCACGTCCTATGAGTAATGACGAGCTCGATGTCGTGAAATTGACTCTCAAACGAGCAAAAGATAAATTCACCAACTCCCCAGAAGATGCCACGAAACTCATTACCGTAGGCGAATCCAAGCCAGATGGATCCCTCGCAGCGCCCGAACTCGCCGCCTGGACCGTCGTCGCCAACCAAATCCTTAACATGGACGAAACCCTAAACAAGTAACACTGCCATGAATCTCACCGACCTCAAAAAAACTGTCGATCTCCACGACACCTCACTCACCCGCAGACAATTCTTTCGCCGAAACGCCATGGGGTTGGGTAGCGCCGCTCTCGCCTCACTTCTGCCTCACGATCTTATGGGTGCGATCTCAGGAGGAAAAACAGGCACCTCCCACTTTCCGGCCAGAGCCAAACGCGTTATCTACATTTCCCTCATCGGCGCACCCTCACAATTTGAGACATTCGACTACAAACCTCACCTCAAGAAAGAGTTCAGAAATGATATCAAGGACTTCCTCGTTAAGTCCGGTCAGCGCCTCACTGGCATGACTGCAAAACAGTCAAAGTTCCCCGTCGCGCCCTCATTTGCAGATTTCAAACAACACGGCGAGAGCGGTACATGGATCTCCGACTTGCTGCCATATACGGGAAAAATGGCCGACGATATTTGCTTGATCAAGTCAATGCACACAGATGCCATCAACCATGAACCCGCCAATCAGCTGATGTACACTGGCAGCATGGTCGCTGGCAGGGCATCAATGGGCTCATGGCTCTCCTACGGCCTCGGCTCACTCAACCAAGATCTGCCTACATTTTGTGTGCTTCACGCACAGCACTCCAGCCCATACTCAAATGTTCAGGCAATTTCATCCCGACTCTGGGCGTCCACCTTCCTACCGGGCAAACATGCTGGCGTCAATCTGCGCACCCAAGGCGACCCCGTCCTCTATCTCAAGGACGCCCCCGGCATCGACCGTAAACTCCGCCGTGAAATGCTCGATGGACTATCAGCCCTCAACCAAAAAACATTGGAAAACGTCGGCGATCCGGAAATCCAAACCCGTATCCAACAATACGAAATGGCATACCGCATGCAGATGTCCGTCCCAGAACTCACCGACATGTCAGAGGAGACGGAAGAAACATACGAGCTTTACGGCCCGGATTCTAAAAAGCCTGGCACCTTCGCCTACTCCGCCCTCATGGCACGCCGACTCGCCGAGCGCGGTGTTCGCTTTACCCAAATATTCCACCGTGGGTGGGACCAGCACGGAAACCTTCCGCGCGACATCGCCTCCCAATGTAAAGACGTTGATCAAGGAGCCTATGCTCTCGTTCAAGATCTCAAACGCCGTGGTCTACTAGACGACACACTCGTCATCTTTGGTGGGGAATTCGGACGTACCGTCTACTCCCAAGGAAACCTCACAGAGAAAAACTACGGGCGCGACCACCACCCACGTGCATTCTCACTATGGATGGCGGGCGCAGGTGTCAAAGGCGGCATGACTTATGGTGACACAGACAAGTATTCGTTCAACATCACCACCCCCGACCAGAAAGTTCACGTCCGCGATCTCCACGCAACCATCCTCGAACGCTGCGGCATGAATCAACACAAGCTCACATTCAAACATCAGGGACTCGACTTCCGCCTCACAGGAGTGGAACCAGCCCGCGTTGTCACAGACATCCTAGACCACTCTCATATGGCTAAACACTAGGTAGAGTGTGCCCATGCGGTGCTTATCTCGACATGCTCACATAGCATACGCTACAATCATAATAACATCCCCGCACGAGCGATAATTGGAAACCTCATCAAAAAGGTAAACTTCTAGTAATTAGATCCTTCCTTCTGGCTTCTGTATCGCTTTCGTTTTGTTACTTCTACATCGATTGCTGCAGTATTTGATACTGTCCCAACTGCGCTCCCATTTCTTACGCCATACAAATGGAAAACCACATACAGGGCAAATTTTACGGGGTAAATCTGACTTTTTGCGATGCTTCATAAACCTCAGATTAGAATGAACTTCTTGCACTTCTTCCAATAAGAGAAAAAAGAGGGGAAATAACCATACACCTCAAACATCATCGATCT
>JABHEX010000143.1 GCA_018676385.1 Akkermansiaceae bacterium | reverse complement strand
TTTTTCAGCGGATCACCGTGAGTGATCTCTCCACCGTGATGTCCGGCAGAAATCATGGCGCCAGTGGTAGCTATAACGCCAATACCATAGATGGGCTTGAGAAGACCTTTACGCGGCATGACATCAGCAGCGTATTTGGCAAGATAGGTTACTATGAGAACAATGGTGAATATAATGCCGTCGCGCTTGTGTTCTTCGATGAGATCGCCGTTGAACTCTCCGCTAAGGTAAAGAAAATAACCAAATATTGCAGCAAAAACCGCGGTTCCTGAGGCGAATGCTAGTGCTAGAGTGGTCTGGGGCTTGTATTTTCCGAATGTGAAGATTCGACAAATCTCCATGAGCAACACAAGTGAAAAAGCACCAATAGGGAGGTGTAGGAAAACTGGGTGGAATTCACCGAGAAATCCTAGCCACTTACCCTCAGTTGTGGTGGCTTTCTCACTCGCCATCCCAATTTCACCGAGCCATGGCATGATAGCAATTCCTGCGATGGCTATTAGCCCAAGCAGAATGACGGCTGTTAGGCATTTTTTACTATTTTTACTGGGAGCGTCGGAATCAATTTCTGGGGAAGATGCGCATGTGTCCTCAGAGGCTGCGGTTGCTTCGCTGGTGTTGAACACAACTGATGTGTCACCGATATGAATTTCTATGCCATCGGTTAATTTGATGGTCGACTGCTTTTTGCCGTCCAGCTTGATGCCATTCGTGGAGTCATCGTCGTGAACGGTGTATCCATCGTCTGTTTTTACGATGTGACAATGTGTGGTTGAGACGGATTCACAGCTGATGGTAATATCGTTGCTGGTTGCGCGACCAACTGTAATCGTCTGTTTATCTGATTCAAATTCGTGAATATCAGGCGATAATCCAGGAACAGACACATTTATTTTAGGCATAAGTCAATGAGTGGGTATTGGGTGCAGAGCTTTCAAAGTTCAACAAACGAAATGTAGCTTAATGTGTGAGGTTACTATCCTCGGAAAAGTATTCTTTCAAGTGTTTATATACGTAACAAAAATAAGCCTAGAAAATAAAAATTAGCCATGGCTAATTTAATGGTTGACGGATAGTGCCGATTTAGCTCATGTGTCTGGCATAGCTCATTTACACAAGTCAGCTGACCTGTCTGCAGAACGCTATAGAAATTACAAAATAAATTTCTGTATGAAACAAATGACAACGACTAGACCGTCTGAAAATATGTGGATGAAACGCATCTTTATGCGCACATTGTTCTATGGTAAAAGTGTTGTCATTTGCAGCGTAACTGACATCAGTGCGCAAGATGCCCTCAACCCATTGGTGGTGACTGGCTCGCAGGTGATTGAGCCGCTCCGCGATACCCCTGTCCGCACAGAAGTGATCGATGGGCAATACCTATCCAGAACTGGAACGCGCTCGTTGGCCGAAGCGGTGGAATACTCGCCTGGGCTGCGTGTTAGTACTGATTGTCAAAACTGTAGCGTTCAATCGATTCAGATGTTGGGTCTCCCGCAACAGTATATAGGTATTTTATCTGACGGTCTGCCGAATTTTTCTACTTTAGCGGGTGTATACGGCATAGAGCAAATCCCTGCAGGCACAATTGGACAAATTGAAATTGTGAAGGGTGGTGGCTCAGTGCTTTATGGGCCTGGTGCTGTGGCTGGTGTGATCAACTTAATTCCCCGTGAACCTACCCAGACAAGTGGGCACATTGATATGCGATTTCTTGGATCGCGTGGCGACAATTTTGGGCAGGAGCCAGGTGGATCTTTTTTTGGGCTGTACGATTTTGTCAGCAAAGACGAGCGTTTCAAGCTGAGTATGTACGGGGGATTTGACCGAATAGACCCGATTGACCGCGATGGGGATGGCTTCACAGATGTATCAAAACGTGATCTTTGGAGCGGAGGGCTCAGAGCATTATGGAGACCAGTGATTGATCACACTTTTACTTTAGATTTATTTGCTTCAGACGAAGATAGGCGCGGCGGGGATATCCTAGCTTGGGATTTGCAGCCTAATGAAGGTCGAATCTCGGAGGAGATCTTATCTCGTCGCTATGTCTCAACTCTAAAATGGCAGGCCGATTGGAGTGAGCATTGGAGCAGCCGCTTGGCTTACTCATACTCACGAACTGAGCGAGAATCCTACTATGGCGGAACGGGTGCGCTTGGCTCGCCAGATCTAGCTTCGCCCTTCTTTGATGCGAGTTGGACTTCAGATCGAGGCTTTGGCACGACGACAGACGATCTGCACTTCTTGGATACATTGTTTGCCTATCAGCCCTCTGAGGAGCACCGCATTAGCTTTGGTGGTTCGTTTTCGCGGGAAAACCTTACGGATGCACAGCCATCTGTGAATCGCACTCTCGATGAAACATTTCGGAACTTAGGGTTCTTCGTGCAACATCGGTGGAAGCCAAATGATATTTGGACTTTTGAATACGGAGTTCGTAGTGACTTTAATTCCGAGCTGGATGACCCTATTTTTTCACCTCGTGCTGCTATTTTATGGTCACCAAATAATGATCTGAGGGTTCGCGGTGCGATATCAACAGGTTTTCGAGCTCCTGAGCTTTTTGATGAAGACCTGCACATTTCGAATGTTGGGGGTGAGCTACAGACCACTTTTAATGATCCATCACTTGAGGAGGAAAACTCAGTGACTCTGTCGGTCTCTCCGGAGTGGCAGATCAATGAGAGCTGGCGCCTAGAAATGAATGCATTCCATACATGGCTTGATGATACTTTTGTCGTGGAGCCGAATGATGATCCGCTCACGCCACGCGTGACAGAATTTATCCGAACAAATGGTGAATCGTCACGAGTTTATGGAGCTGAGCTCAATCTTGGTTATTTTAGAGACGATTGGAATATCCAGTTTTCATGGGTTCAACAACGCTTGGAATACGACAACCCTCAATTGGTCCTTGGCGATCCAAATGGTGATCCAGCGGACAATCCAATTTTTTCTAGTACCTACGTGCGGACACCAGAGTCGCTGGCTCTTTTGCGTTTCACTCATAATGGAGACTGGTTTGACAGTTATGTGACCGCGAAGGCAACTGGGCCTATGAATGTGCCACGGATTTCCTCGGATCCTGCAACAGGGGACCTAATTGGTAACAAGATGGAGCGAAGCCCTTGGTTTTTTAATATTGATGTAGGTATCTCTCGTAAGTTTGAGATGACTGATGGTGATTTGACTGTGAGCGTGGGAGTAAAAAACTTATTTGACGAATTCCAAAATGATCTAGAGACCGGTGTTTTTCGTGATTCCGACTATGTATACGGCCCGGCATTTTCTAGGACTTATTATGCAGGATTGCGTTATGACTTCTAATGTTATGCCAAATTCAAAGTGTAACATGCCCATATTTGACTAGCTATTAAATGAATTGAATGAACCCTAAACTATAATAATCAATGAAGATGAATTACAAAACTATGGTCGCTATTGTCTCAGTCGTACTGGCCTTTCTCGGTGTAGCATGCCACAAAAAAGAAGATGATTACGGCGCAGGAAATGGCCCTAACTCATACCCGTTCAGCACTGCGGCTACTGTCGGTATGATTGCCGATATCGTCCGCAACGTTGCGGGTGACAAAGCAGTGGTGCATGGAATTATTGGCGAAGGAGTGGATCCCCATGTTTACAAGCCCTCGCGCCCGGATGTAGTGGTATTGAGTGAGTCTGACATCGTTTTCTACAACGGACTGATGCTGGAGGGCAAGATGGGAGATGTGCTCATACGCGTGGCCCGAAAGGGAAAGCCGGTTCATGCTGTCACCGAAGAGATTTTAGATGGAGGGGACTACGTGATGACCGATGCTGAGGAGCATTACGATCCACACGTCTGGATGGATGTTCAGGGTTGGATTAAGGCGACGGATGTGGTGGCAAAGGCCCTTGCCGAATATGATTCTGAAAATGCTGAATACTACAAAGCTAATGGCGCCAAGTATAAAAAAGAGCTAGTCAAGCTGGATGCCTATGCAAAGAGAGTGGTATCTTCCATTCCAGAAAAACAGAGAGTTCTGGTTACGGCTCATGATGCCTTCAATTACATGGGTCGTGCCTACGGGTTGAAAGTGATGGGAATCCAAGGCATGAGCACGGAATCTGAGGCAGGCGTGAAGCGCATTGAGGATCTAGTATCCTACTTATCTGAAAATAGCATTCCTGCCGTATTTGTGGAGTCCTCCGTATCTGATAAAAACGTTAAAGCTCTGGTTGAGGGCTCCAAGGCGAAAGGTCATAGCGTGCGTATCGGCGGTGAGTTGTTCTCAGATGCGATGGGTGCGAGCGGCACGTATGAGGGGACATACATTGGAATGATTGACCACAATGTTACGATAATCGCGCGCGCGCTTGGCGGTGAAGCACCAAAAAAGGGGCTGAACGGCAAGCTAAGCCACTAATGCTCAACTTATGAGAAGTTTTTCGTGCGCAAGCGTAATCAAAACACACTAACAAAAAATGGAGCCATCCCACTCTGCCTCTCACCCTCTGGCGATTCATGACCTAACCGTAGCTTATCACCGTAAGCCCGTAATCTGGGATATCGATCTCGATATTCCGGAGGGTAAGCTGGTGGGAGTGATCGGTCCAAACGGAGCCGGGAAGAGCACGCTGATCAAGGCGTGTATGGATCTGATACCGCGGGCTTCTGGGGAAATCAGCATCTATGGCAAGCCATACAAAAAACAGCGCTCACTAGTGGGTTATGTGCCGCAGCGCGAGAGCGTTGACTGGGATTTTCCCGTGAGTGCTCAAGATGTGGTAGCGATGGGGTTATATCGCAAAGTGGGTTGGTTTAAGCCCGTTAGAAAAAAGCATTTAGATAAAGCTCGTGAGATGCTGAGTCATGTGGGTATCGAACATCTTGCAGAGCGCCAGATCAGCCAGCTTTCTGGAGGTCAGCAGCAGCGAGTTTTTCTTGCCCGCGCACTGGCGCAGGAGGCCAAATTCTACATGATGGATGAGCCTTTTGCCGCTGTAGATGCTGCCACGGAGCGTGCCATTGTCTCTTTGTTGCGCGAGCTAAAGAATCAGGGTAAAACCTGTATGGTGGTGCACCACGACCTTGCTACTGTGGCTAAGTATTTTGATTGGGTGGTGTTGCTTAATATGCGTATTGTCGATGCTGGTCCCACTGACTTGGTTTTTACTGAGGAAAATTTGAGAAAAACATACGGAGGTAAATTATCTCTGCTTGATGAGGCGGCTCAAGCCATGAGGCATGGCAAATCCCACAAATGAAAATGTTTATCAGAGTGTTGGCTTTGGTTTTGCTGGTTTTGATTATCAGTCATCCGACAGCGGACGCATCGCAGGTGCATGCTGAGCTGGCTCATGGGAGCCAGCTTGCGGGCGGACCATTAAGGTCCTTTGAGTTACCTCCTTGGGAAGATGTTCAGGATGTGTTGATGCTGAGGAATTATAACACAAAGCTTGTGGTGTTAAGCACCATGATTCTGGGTGTGGCATCTGGGTTTGTTGGAAGTTTTTTATTGCTGCGCAAGCGTTCTTTAATGGGGGATGCTCTTTCTCATGCCTGCTTACCCGGTATTGTATTGCTTTTTATTATCATGGCGTCGGCAGGTGGTAGTGGGAAAAGTTTAGTTGGTTTATTGTTAGGTGCTTCTCTAACAGGTATTATCGGAGTTGGTGTAGTCATGCTGATTAGTAGTACTTCGCGGGTGAAAGATGACGCGGCTATGGGGATTGTGCTCAGTGTTTTTTTTGGCATTGGTATCGCGATGATGACCATGGTGCAAAAAACCCCGGGGCAGAGCTCTGCAGGGTTGATTGATTTTATTTATGGAAAAGCAGCATCGATGGTGCTCCAAGATTTCGTTTTGCTGTCAGGGGTTGCGGTGGTTATCGCTGCTCTTTGCTTATTATTGATGAAGGAATTTGCGCTGCTTTGTTTTGATCAGACTTTTGGCAAGTGCATAGGATTGCCTGTTCATTTGTTAGATGTGTTACTGATGATTCTGGTGGCAGCAGTTACGGTACTGGGAATGCAGGCTGTCGGGCTGATCTTGATTATAGCTTACTTGGTCACCCCAGCAGCAACGGCAAGGTTCTGGACTGACAACTTGCGTGTTATGCTGTTACTCTCGGCGCTTTTTGGCGCGATGAGTGGATGGCTCGGTGCATCTCTCAGTGCGCTACTGCCAAGAATGCCAGCGGGTGCGGTTATCGTATTGATGGCTGCTGTATTGTTTATTTTGAGTATGCTCTTTGGCACATCCCGCGGCATTCTGAAACGTGTTATTTCTCACCGGCAGTTAAAAATCAAGGTTGGGCGACAGCACATGCTGCGAGCGGTCTATGAACTGATAGAATTGCGATATAAGACATCCGCTAAGTTGTCGTTGCCTAACAAGTCAATTCATTATGCGAATTTACTTTCGCACCGAACATGGAGTGCGGCGAGTCTCAGTCATTTGTTACGCCGAGGAAAACGAGAGGATCACATTGAGAAGTTTGATGGTATGCATGTAAGTCTCACTGAGTCTGGCTTCGGAGAAGCGGCTAGGATTACGCGTAATCACCGGTTGTGGGAAATTTTTCTCATTACGCACGCCGATATTGCACCAAGTCATGTAGACCGTGACGCGGACTCTGTTGAGCACGTCCTCAGCCCGGAAATGGTTCGTGAGCTTGAATCTGCACTGGAAGCAAAGATCGATACTCAGGTGATACCACCAAGCCCGCATGAGTTTTTTGTAGCTGATAAGCCGGAAGGAGAAAAAGAGCTATGACATGGATGCCCGCGGATACTAGCATTGTGGTAGTAGGCTCGTTATGTGCTGTTGCTTGTGCGCTGCCCGGTTGCTTCATGGTATTGCGGCGTATGAGTATGATGGGAGACGCTATTAGCCATGCCGTTTTACCTGGTCTGGCGCTGGGGTTTTTACTCACAGGTAGCCGTGCTAGTTTGCCGATGTTTATGGGAGCTGCGGTAATGGGCTTGCTCACCGCTTATTTTACCCAGAGCATCAGTAAATGGGGTAAAGTAGATCGAGGGGCAGCGATGGGTATTACCTTTACTACGATGTTTGCGCTTGGCCTCCTGCTTATTGTGCAAGCAACAGATCACGTGGATATTGATCCTGGGTGTGTACTATACGGAGCGCTCGAATTGACGCCTTTCAATACTTTTGGTGTGATTGAGATGGCAGGATACATCATCGATATCCCGCATTCTGCAATTGTGTTGAGTATTGTACTTTGCATGAATTTAGGTATAATCATACTGTTGTTCAAAGAGTTCAAAATCAGTGCTTATGATCCAGAGCTCGCAACGACCTTAGGGATCAATGCGCAGTTGATGCACTACCTGTTGATGGCGATGGTTGCAGTCACAACCGTGGCAGCTTTTGAATCCGTTGGCAGTATCATAGTGATTGCTATGCTTGTGGTGCCAGCTGCTACAGCGCAGTTATTGACGGATAATCTCAAAATCATGCTGGTGATCAGCGCGGTGGTAGGAGTTCTTGCGGCAGTGATGGGGCATATTTCTGCGATTATAGTGCCGCCGATGCTCGGCTTCGATGGAACATCAACGTCTGGGATGATTGCAGGTTCAGCGGGCTTGTTGTTTATGTTTGTGTGGTTGTTCGCCCCACGTTATGGTTTGGTGGCAAAATTGTTTTCTAGTCGTAAAATTGAAGTGCCAGAGATGGTGGCCAGCAGAGATTCCGCTTGCCCGAAGTAGCGCCAGCGGCTACGTCTGAGTCTCCCATATTTACGGGGTAACACACTATGGCTATACAACGCGCGCTCCTCTCTGTGTCCGACAAATCCGGGCTTATCAAATTTGCTGAAGGTCTCAATAAACATGGAGTTGAACTGCTCTCTACTGGCGGGACGTCCAAGGCACTGCGTGATGCTGGCCTGCCTGTAATCGATGTTTCTGATTTTACTGGAGCGCCTGAGCTGTTCGAAGGCCGAGTTAAAACATTGCACCCTAAGGTGCACGGTGGTTTGCTCCACAAACGAGACGATGAAGAGCATCTTAAGCAGGCTGCGGCTAACGACATACCGCCTATCGATCTCGTGGTGGTGAACCTTTATCCGTTTGAAGAAACCATCGTCAAAGATGGTGTGACTCTTCAGGAAGCAATTGAAAATATTGATATCGGTGGACCCTCCATGCTACGCAGTGCGGCAAAAAATTACAATTCTGTGACCGTGGTCACTGACCCATCTGACTACGATCGTGTGCTTGCCGAAATGGAGGAGCACAATGCTGACACCTCTTTGAAGCTGCGTGAGGAGCTTGCTGTGAAGGTTTTTCTCCGCACATCTACTTACGATACTGCGATTACCAACTATCTCTCACAGTCAGGTGAGGGCACGCGTTCCCACCTCATTATCAGTCAACCACTTGATCGTGAACTACGCTACGGGGATAACCCGCATCAGCCGACCACACTTTATGGAGATTTTTCCAATGTCTTTTCCCAGCTTCAAGGTAAGGAATTAAGTTACACGAACATTCTCGATATTGAGGCCGCGTCTGATCTGATTACTGATTTCGTCAGGCCAACAGTTGGTATTCTTAAGCATACTAACCCGTGTGGGGTGGGGCAAGATGACGAGGATTTGCGCAAGGCGTGGCAGCTTGCTTACGAGACCGATACCCAAGCGCCATTTGGTGGCGTAATTGTTACCAACCGTTCACTAACAGAAGGTTTGGCGCGTATTATCTCATCAATTTTTACCGACGTTATTATTGCGCCTGACTTTGATTCCGAGGCACGTGCTATTTTGCAGAAAAAGAAAAACTTACGCCTTATTAAACTAAATACGGAAGCGTGGGAAGGTATCAAAAAAGATCCTGTTATCCGTTCTGCTCCTGGTGGGTTGATGGTAATGGGTCGCGATCACACTACTCTTGGGCTTGATAATATCGAGGAAAAGGTTGTGACCAAGCGCCCCCCGACCGAGAGAGAGATTCGTGCCATGCGATTTGGCTGGCGTGTAGTCAAACACGTAAAATCCAACGCAATCGTGTATTCAGGGGCTGATCGTACTCTCGGTATAGGTGCTGGCCAAATGAGCCGAGTCGATTCCTCACGTATCGCTGTCTGGAAAGCAAATGAGGCTGGGCTCTCATTAAACGGTTGTATCATGGCATCTGATGCAATGCTGCCTTTTGCCGATGGTCTTACCGCTGCCATTGATGCTGGTGCCACTGCCTGTATCCAGCCTGGTGGATCAATTCGTGACGCGGAAGTCATTGCTGCTGCTGATGAAGCGGGCATTGCAATGATCTTCACAGGGCACAGGCACTTTAGGCACTAAGAAATACTCAGCGGCTAGAAATTTTTATTCCCAGGCTCAGCATGACTAGGATGCGAGCAGTAGCTGTGACGGTTTTATTGGAGAGGCGTACGAGCAAGCTTTGTAGATCACATAACCTTGTTAAATCTATCCTGGTTTTGTGATATTGTTAGCAGCATTGAACGATACGATTGTTGTATTTGAAGTTACAAACGGGAGCTGTTTTGGCTCATAAATTTTACTATCAAGACGCTAAGACTGATATTTTAGTAACAAATCAAGTAATGTTCGATGGAATGAAGCTAAAAACTGTTCAGTCTTTCCGAGTCAGTTCCACAAACACATCTTCTAGCGTGGCGGTGTGACGGTGAAGCGTGCGAATTGGCCAACCGTTTTGATTGGTGAGGTTGGCAATTTTTTCCCGAGTGTCGGTGCCTGAGTCGACGAGAATGGAAAAGCGAGTCCAGTCATCGCCCGAGTCTTCTTGGATCACTTTTTTAACACTACTAAGCCTGCTAATAGCACCTGCTGATATCTCGGGGTCAGCCAATAGCTCGACGGTGATTTTACCTGCGGCGCGCATTTGACCGATAAGCTCGGATGGGGAGCCTGTTGCTTTAATTTTGCCTTCATCAACGATAATGACGTGATCACAGGTCATCTCGACTTCACTTAAAATATGGGTGGATAGTAGGATGGTGTGGTTTTCACCAAGTTTTTTGATGAGATTACGGATAGATCGTATCTGGTTCGGATCCAGACCATTGGTAGGCTCATCCAGCACAAGCAAATCAGGCTGGTGAATAAGAGCATCGGCCAACCCAACTCGCTGGCGAAAGCCTTTCGAGAGCGTTTTAATCATTTTACGGCGAACATCAATTAAGTCGCATAGCTCCATGGCTTCCCAGATATTCTGGCGTGCTTCTTTTCCTCTCAGGCCTTTGAGCTGTGCGCGATATTTCAAATATTCACGCACCCGCATGTCAAGGTAGAGTGGCACATTCTCGGGCATGTAGCCAATTTTACGCCGAGCCTTAAGCGATTGCCGGAAAATATCATACCCGGCGACCTCGGCGGATCCAGATGTGGGTGGAAGATAACCAGTAAGCATTCTTAGAGTGGTAGTTTTACCTGCACCATTCGGGCCAAGAAAGCCTACAATTTTTCCAGAGCTAATCTGGAATGAGATATCTTTCACGGCGGTATGCCTTCCATAGCGTTTAGTGAGATTTTTAACGTCGATCATGGATGTGGGTTTAGTAGGGGGAGTGCTGCGTGAAAAATATACGATGATTGACAACCTTGTGCGTTGACTCTGAGAGGGTGTGCCATTACTTAGACCCAACTTGCAGCGTGCTCCAAGTAATAAAACCAAGCTAGCTTTGTAAATTCCTAATTACTGATTCATGAAATCTTCCATATCCTCACGTTTTAACGCTGATTTATTGGAGCAAAAATACGACGCGTGGTCGAATGACCCAGAGTCTGTAGATTCTGAGTGGCGTGCGTTTTTTGAAGGCTTTGAACTGGGGACTACGCAGCTGAAAAAACGTCAAAGTGAAGCAGCCCGATCACCGGCTGTAGGAATTACATCCGAGGTGAGTTCAGAAGATGAGCATTATCTAAACTTTCGCGGGAAAGTTGTTAGTTTAGTTTATAATTATCGTACGCTTGGTCACACCCAGGCACACCTGAATCCGCTCGATGAGCATGGAGCCAAGAACCCCCGCCTTCAGTTGTCCGAGTTTGGTCTTGCCGATAGTGATCTTGATCGTGAGGTTTCCACTCAGTTTTTTCGCAAGGGGCAGAGAATGACATTGCGTCAAATGATCGAGGCGCTCGAAGAAACCTATTCTGGATACATGGGATTTGAGTTCATGCACATCTTCAATACTGAAGTGAGGAACTGGATGCGTAATCGTATAGAACACCGCCATGAAGAGCAAAATAAACAACAAGTAGACGAAAGTCGTGTTTTGAGATGGTTGCTTGAATCGCAAATGTTCGAGTCATTTCTGGCGAAAAAATTTCTTGGGGAAAAACGATTTTCACTCGAGGGCGCGGAATCCACCATGGTATTGTTAAATACTATCTTAGAAAAAAGCCCTGAACACAATGTCACTGAAATTGAGATGGGTATGGCACACCGCGGTCGCCTCAATGTGTTGCGTAATTTCTTGGGGAAATCTCTCACCACCTTGCTATACGAGTTCACGCCAAATTACGTCCCTGATCTAGTTGCTGGTGATGGTGATGTGAAATACCATCTGGGGTATGAGGGTGTTCGCCAGCTTGATGATGGGAAAGTACGCGTCAGTTTGGCAGCCAATCCAAGTCATCTTGAGGCTGTAAATGCAGTGGTTGAAGGCAAGGCACGGGCACGTCAGCGGCTCGTTGAAATCGAGATGCGTGATGCCGGTGTTGAAGTGGCGGAAGAATACAGGAAGGGAATCATGCCTATCCTGCTCCATGGTGATGCGGCATTTGCAGGTCAAGGTTCGGTTGCTGAAGTATTGAACCTCTCTCAACTCCCAGGATACCGAACTGGAGGAACCATTCATATTATCATTAACAACCAGATTGGCTTCACCACCATGCCTGAGGATGCCCGCTCATCGCAATACGCAACCGATGTAGCAAAAATGATAGAAGCTCCTATCATACACGTGAATGGGGAGCAACCGGCTGAACTAGTATGGGCCGCAGCACTCGCCCTAGAGTTTCGCCAGACATTCAGCAGGGACATTGTAATCGATATGTATTGTTACCGGCGTCACGGGCATAACGAAGCCGATCAAGCGGCATTTACGCAGCCTCATATATACAAAAAAGTTGATGCCCGTAAGCCTATCGGAGACCTCTACAAAGAGCGTTCTGTTTCTCAAGGTCTGCTAACGCAGGGGCAAGCAGACGAGATAGAACATGAAGTTAACCAAGAACTTGAAAAGGGCTACGAGAAGATGGTTGCTCATATGGAAGCAGGGGATCGGACCATCTTCAGTGGCTCTACAGCAGAGCCTCAGCCAAAATATTCGCATGTCCCCGTGCCTACCGGAATTTCCAGAGACAAGCTCCAGAGAATAGGTAAAGTGCTTACAACTATTCCAGAGGGATTTAACCTTCATCGCACACTTGCTAAGCGCTTCGTGCCGCGACGTGTTGATGCTTTGGTCAAAGGGGTAGGGTATGACTGGGCATTTGCAGAGTCTCTCGCATGGGGATCTTTACTAATTGAAGGCCATCCGGTCCGCTTGTCAGGGCAAGATGTGAGACGCGGAACCTTTAGCCAGCGTCATGCAGTGTTTTATGATTCGGAAACGCGTGATCGACACATCCCACTGAAAAATTTATCTGATGACCAAGCAAAATTTTGTGTCTACAACAGCCTACTCTCCGAGGCTGCTGTGTTAGGTTTTGATTATGGATACTCATTGGGGTGCCCAAGTATGCTCATTATGTGGGAAGCACAATTCGGTGATTTTGGTAATGGCGCACAGGTTATCATAGATCAGTTTATCGCGTCTGCCGAATCTAAGTGGCAAACGCCTAGTAGCCTGGTCATGCTGCTGCCTCATGGTTATGAGGGAATGGGCCCAGAGCACTCAAGCGCGCGTCTTGAACGTTTCCTTCAGCTTTGCGCCGAGGAAAATATTCAGGTGGGTAATATTTCCACTCCTGCCCAGTATTTTCATGCTCTGCGCAGGCAGCAAATGCGAGATTTTCGCAAGCCATTGGTTCTGATGACCCCAAAGAGTCTACTTACACGTCCCGAGGCTGTGTCGAGCGAAGCAGATTTCCTGGAAGGAGCATGCTTCCAAGAAATTCTTCCTGACACGATGGACTTTGATAACCCTGATGAGGTAGATCGCGTCATTTTTTGCACTGGAAAAGTTTTCTACGATCTTGCGCAGTATCGAGGCGAGAATAATATCAATAATACCGCTATTATACGAATTGAGCAGCTTTATCCCTTTAACAAAGAAATGCTAGAGCTTATCTTGAGCCAGTATTCGCAGGTACAAAAATGGGTTTGGGCGCAGGAGGAACCTCGTAACATGGGGGCCTACACTTACATTAAACCACGGCTCGAAAAAGTAATTGGGTCGCCTATTCAATACGCAGGCCGTAAACAGTCATCTAGCCCTGCAGCCGGCTCCAAGGCGCAACACGTACGTGAGCACAAAAAGCTCATAGATAATGCATACAAATCCTAATGCATCCTCCCCTCCTCTAACCTAACAAACAAAGAATTTTATGGCCACAGAAGTCAAGATTCCAAACGTCGGAGAGTCAATTACCTCCGCTAATGTCGCTCGCTGGCACAAGCAAGACGGTGAAGCCGTCATCAAAGGCGAGACTGTGTTAACAATTGAGACCGATAAGGTTTCCAATGACCTTACCGCAGATGCTGATGGCACGCTAAGTATTCGTGTGCAGGAGGGCGAGGAAGTCGCCATTGGTACTGTAGTGGCGGTCATCGAGGAATCTCCAGCAGCAGCTCCTGCATCGGGGAAGTCCGCTGCTATCAAATCTGATAAAGCCGCCGTGCCTATGCCTGCAACTGTTGAAAGCGAGGTAAAGGTCATGGAAATCAAGGTGCCTGCAGCTGGGGAATCGATCACTTCTGCCAATGTAGGAAACTGGCACGTTGCCAACGGAGCCCACGTCAGTAAGGGTGATACACTTGTGACTCTGGAGACAGATAAAATTTCCAATGAACTGGAAGCAGAGGCTGATGGAGTCATAGCTACCATTGTTGCAGAAGGTGAGGAAGTAGCGATTGGAGCCGTCATCGCAACTTTAACGACAGGTAAAGCCCCCGCCGCGAGCGCTGTTTCTGCTGCGCCCACCCCTATTCCTGCTGCTGCCGCCACCGC
>JABHEX010000142.1 GCA_018676385.1 Akkermansiaceae bacterium | reverse complement strand
CACTCGATCATGGCCTGGGTGTGAAAATCAATACCGTCGTGCAAAAAGGCGTGAACGAATCGGAGATCCTTCCTCTAGCGGAATTCGCTCGCGATCGTGGCGTGACACTGCGCTACATCGAGTTTATGGACACGGGAAACACCAACCGTTGGAAGCTCGATCAAGTGGTTCCCTCGGCTGTGTTGTTAGAAAACCTGAAAGCCGAATACGACCTTGCCGCGAGCGAGCCAAAGGTGGGTGAAACGGCTACCCGCTACCATCATGTTGATTCCCCTGAAGTGGAGATAGGTTTCATTTCTTCCGTCAGTCAGCCGTTTTGCCGCGACTGCAATCGTGCCCGACTCTCCGCGGACGGCCAGCTTTTCACCTGCCTGTTTGCAGCCCAAGGTCACGACCTAAAAACTTCCCTGCGCAGCGGCGCCAGTGATGAACAGATGGCTGATCTCATCCGAAACGTCTGGTCTGCCCGCGATGATCGCTACTCCGAACTCCGCAGCGAGATCGACGGCGCTCAAGATAAACCTGAGATGTCCTACATCGGTGGGTAGTTGCCCTAACTCACTCGCCGCCAAGTGCGACCTGATTGTTTGGGAATATGGCGGACACCCCGACAACGCAACGGGCCACCACAACACCAAATATATCAAACGTTTCCAAAACCATGGCGTGACTTAGTGGGGAGCCACCGCATTCAAGGGTGCCGAAACGACTCCCGAACGGCACACCTCGGATCGCCCCGTCGTCAGCGAACGTGTGGAAAACGCAACTGCCTGGGTCGATGTCAACAGTCGCCACAAACTGAAAGGCATCGTCACCGCGGGTTGGAGCGGCTGAAGTGTGGATACCATGCAATGAGTCCCGATGGACTAAATCTCAAAATCAATCCCACTCCGAGAATGTCGCGGCCTGGCCGATCTTTTTTCCTGCGTCATCAGTTACATTCCAGACGGTCGCTTGATGGATGCGGAATCGTTTTCCGTCGGCGGAGATGCGCACTCCTGAATAGTCGTCGATGTAGCCTTTCTCGGTGACGCTTTTGAGTAGCCTTTCCCGTTCGTCTCTGTTAGGTTCCTCAGCCGTGTATCGGGAAGGAGTGCTGGTGAATTCCTCCCAAGTCATGGCAAAGAGATCGAGCGCATATTGGTTCCCGTAGTTGAGCATCGGGTCATCCTCGAGCCCATGCGACGCGAGAAAAAACGGCGCGTGATAAGCGGTCTTTGCGGCCTCGATCTTATCGAGCACAGGATCGAGCAGATGCCGACCTGTAAACTGGTGATAGCTTTTCAGTAGGAGTGAAACATGATCCACGAGGTAATGGTTATCGGCACTGGGTTGGGCGAATTGGGTCATCGGTATGGGTAGGTTTCCAGATCTCTGGCTTGCCGTCAATGAGAGAGCTTTTGGTCGTGCATTTCCGGTTTCATACATGCATGATCAGGACGTGAAAGTGACACTCAAACACATCTACATTTCTCCGGGTCATAACTACTATGGTCGGCACGGCATAGGCTCTATGGATTTCCCGATCGAGGAAAAAGATAGTATCGTCTGTCTTGAGGGGCGGGGAATCGAGGATGATCGCTTCCTTGATTACAAGGATGATTACAAGGGACAGATTACGTTTTTTGACTGGGCGGTGTATGAAAAGGTGCGTGATGAGATCGTGAAGGGTGAACTGGATCCGGTGGCGTTCCGAAGAAATGTGATGGTGCAGGGAATCGATCTGAATGATCTGATCGACAAACATTTTTCGCTCGGCGGGCTAGAGTTTACTGGGTCTTGTGAGTGCTCGCCGTGCTACTGGATGGATGAGGCGTGCGCGCCGGGCACCCATGAATTCCTGAAAGGGCGGGGTGGGTTGCGCGCGCGTATTGTCAAGGGGGGTGGACTTGCCACAGGTGAGTATGAACTTAAGATTCTGGGTGACGTGGAGCGAAGGGAGGACGCCAATGCCTGACGAATCCGCCGAGTATCAGATTTGCAAGCAGGACGGCAGTTCACGCCGCTCGGAAGTTGATCACGTGGCGCGCGAGGAGCCGCTGCAAATCACGGTCGATGGCACACCGGTCGCCGTTGTGATGCGGACGCCGGGGCATGATGAGGATTTGGTGCGTGGATTTCTCATCACCGAGGGGATTGTCGACAATTTGAACTACGTGAGCCGCATTGATCTTGAGCAAAAACAAAACCACGCCTATGTTTTTCTAACAGATGACGTGATGCTTGACCAAGCGCGCCTGAGTCGAAACCTCTACAGTGCGTCGTCGTGTGGGATTTGTGGTAAGGCGAGTATTGATTCGATCCGGCAGAGCTATCCTCCGTTGGAAGATGGGTTCTTGATCCATGAGCATGTTTTGTTAGGCCTTTCGGATGCGTTGAGATCAGCGCAGCAGATATTTTTATCGACCGGTGGTCTGCATGCGGCAGCACTTATGGATGCTGCTGGGCAGGTGCTGGTTCTGCGCGAGGATGTGGGAAGGCATAACGCGATGGATAAAGTCATCGGTTGTGGCTCAGTGGATGGGATCGATTTTTCCAACACCCTGCTTCAGCTATCGGGTAGGGTGTCGTTCGAGGTGATGCAGAAGGCCCTCGCTGTCGGTATCCCGATGGTGAGTGCAATATCGGCTCCTACCAGCTTAGCGGTGGATTTTGCCCGAGAGAGTAACCAGACGCTGGTGGGTTTCTTACGCCCACCATCTTATAATGTTTATGCGGGGGAAGAGCGTGTGAGCGTGAGCTGATAGATTATGGTGGGGCTATCTGAGGTGCGCAGCTCGATTAAATAGAGTGGAGGAGCGGGCAAGGTGCAACAATATCCTACTTGAGCCCCTTAAGTTCGTGGTCGCGAATCACGGTGTAGATCATATCTGTGTTGGTTTTATGATGTCTGAGGGCACCTTCAAGGCGAATGGAATCGTTGCGGGTTTGTGGTGAGCTGATCCATTCCATCTGCCATGGTTTGAACTGTTTTGTGCCCTTGAACTTACCTGAATTATGCAAGGATAGCTCATTGTCAGGATTTTCTGTGATGCCGATAAACCTGCGGTTCATACGGTTTTTGAGAATGTAGACGAAGTAGGCCTTGGTAGACATTTTAGGATGAGGATTGGATACTGATCTCGATGGATTTGCTTGTTGGCGTGTTGCTTTCAAGTGCGGTAGAATTGACTGGGATCAGCGGGTTTGCCTCGGGAAAATAGGCGGCAGCGGTGCCAGCTGGGATGTCGTAGGGAATAGCGTAGAATTTTTCTACGTGGCGTTCCCCGTCGTTCCAGTAGCTGGTGATATCGACCAAGGAGACTGGAGAGATGTCTCGCGTTGCCATATCCTCTGGGTTGAGGAAGATGATACGGCGGCCCATGCCTATACCTCGGTAGCGGTCATTTAGTCCGTAGATCGTGGTGTTGTATTGATCATGGCTACGTA
The DNA here is from genome assembly GCA_018676385.1 of Akkermansiaceae bacterium. Lineage (GTDB taxonomy): Bacteria > Verrucomicrobiota > Verrucomicrobiia > Verrucomicrobiales > Akkermansiaceae > Oceaniferula. The sequence continues at coordinate 4,397 of JABHEX010000142.1, read as the reverse complement.
GTGTTTGTAGAACGAGATGCCCATCTGCAACTTCGAATTGATCCATATCTGCAGCGCCAAATTCGGCTTTGTTGGATGGAGTGTTCCAGACGCGTCGTTTGGTGTCATTTGGCAAATAGAACCCTCCTGGCTGGCGCACTTGTTTATTGTAGGGCGCGAATCCTGGCACGATTTTTTCAATCAGGTTGCGTATCCGGTCGTAATTACCGATAAGCCAGCGCCAGTTGATTTTTTCTGTGTTCCCCACGGTGGCCTCGGCTAGGCGAGCGACGATGTCGGGCTCGCTAAGGAGCTCTGGTGATGATGGTTCGAGTTTACCTTTTGATAGATGCACAATACCCATTGAGTTTTCACAGGTTACAAACTGGTCACCCTCTATTTGAGTATCGCGTTCACTGCGACCAAGGCATGGGAGGATTAGAGCGGTTTTGCCGGTGATGAGATGGCTACGATTCAGCTTCGTGGATACCTGGCAAGTGAGATCGCAGTTCTGGAGTGCTTGCCCGGTGAAGTGGGTATCAGGCGTGGCCTGCAGGAAGTTTCCGCCAAGAGCAAAGAATACCTTTGCGTCACCTTGGTGCATGGCAAGAATGGCTTCTACGGTATCGTAGCCATGCTCGCGGGGGCAGGTCATGGCAAATTCTTTATCTTGGGCTGCTAAAAATGGTTCAGGCATTTTCTCATAGATGCCGACGGTGCGATCGCCTTGAACATTGCTGTGGCCGCGCACTGGGCAAAGGCCTGCTCCTGGTCGACCAATGGCACCTATTAGAAGGTGGATGTTTGCTACTTCACGGATGGTCGCGACTGCGTTTTTGTGTTGTGTTAGTCCCATCGCCCAGCAGGTAATGAGTTTCTTATCGCCGCTGAGCACGGAATCAGCTAGTTCGCTAACATCTTTTCTGCTGATACCGGAGCGTTTGCAGAGATCATCGTAATCAGCTGCTGCACAAACATTTCTGTAAGCGTCAATGCCATTGGTATGATTGGCAATAAAGTCGTGGTCGAGTGCATCGCGTTCGAAAATTTCCTTACCCAGAGCGCGAAGTAAAGCGAGGTCACCATTTACTTTCACCTGTAAATACTGCGTTGCGAGTTGAGTGGATTTACCCATCATGCCACTGATTTTCTGTGGGTGTGCGAATCCCATCAAGCCGGCTTCTTTGAGTGGGTTGACAGCGATGATTTTGCCGCCATTTTCCACGCAGGTTTCGAGTGATGAGAGCATCCTGGGGTGGTTGGTTCCCGGGTTTTGGCCGATACAAATCACGGTGTCTGCTTCGTGAATATCATCAAGAGTGACCGTACCTTTGCCGATGCCAACGGCTTGTTTCATCGCGGTGCCACTTGATTCATGGCACATGTTTGAGCAATCGGGTAGATTGTTTGTGCCATAGTGGCGGATAAAAAGTTGGTAAAGAAATGCGGCTTCATTGCTGGCGCGTCCTGAAGTATAGAAAATGGCTTCGTCTGGGTTGTCGAGTGATTTGAGTTGGCTGCCAATAAGTTCAAAAGCATCGTTCCAATCGATGGGTTCATAATGAGTCGCTCCTTCACGCAGCACCATCGGCTCGACCAATCGTCCTTGCTGGTCGTGCCAGTAGTCGCTTTTTTCCAGAAGATCCGCTACGCTGTGCTTTCGGAAAAATGATCGGTCGATCTGTTTGGTTGTTGCCTCTGAGGCAATCGCTTTGGCACCATTTTCGCAGAATTCGGTAACTGCGCGGTGATCGTCAGGGTCAGGCCAGGCACAGCTTGGGCAATCAAAGCCGTCTTTTTGGTTGAGTTCTAACAGAGCTTTGGTGCCGCGCACGGGGCCTGCGGTGCGCATTACATGGTTCATTGAGGAAGCTACTGCTGCGGCTCCTGCGGCTGATGTTTTAGGTTTGCCTACCTTGGGTGGGGTTTTTTTTTCAAAAGGCATAGTCAGATATTAACGTTAATTAGTGGTGTGGGAAAGCTATGACACAGACTATTTTTTTGGCTCCGAGCCATCCCACCATGCGTCGAGTTTTTTTGTCAGAGTGGTAACTTTGTCTGTATGTTTTGCCGCGAGGTTATTGAGCTCGTGGGGGTCGTCTATTAGGTTATAGAGTTCGGGTTTTCCTTCGGGGTTATTTTTTTTGCCATTGCGTATCTTGCCGTATTTGGGCGGAGGGAAGTTTTTGTGGTTATGGATGATGAGTTTCCAGTCGCCGTGGACGATGTAGCGTGATTCGAGATTGGCGGCGCGTTGATCCACGCTTACGATGTTGTGAGAGTGATCAGCACCGAACACGGTGTTTCTTTTTTTCAGGGCTGCGGTGTCGCGCAGATCGATGCCGGTCATGGCTTTTGGCACGTCGGAGCCTGCGAGTTTTAGAATGGTGGGTGGTATGTCAATGGATGAGACGGGGGTGATTTTATCCATGAGTGGTGTGATCTGTCCCTTCCACTTGATCATGATGGGGGTGCGGACGCCGCCATCGTGGACGTCTTGCTTGGACAATGGCGCGTAGCCACCGCCATTGGGGTTTTGGATCCAGCCGTTGTCGGTCACATAAATGACGATGGTGTTCTCGCTCAGACCACGTTTGTCTAGCTCACCGAGAAGCTCACCACAGGTTTGGTCAAACCAATCGACCATGGCGTAATAGCGCGCCACACTTGGGGAGTCGACCTTGGTTTTGTATTTCTCAAATAGTTCCTTGGGTGGGTTGTGTGGTGTGTGTGGGAGGAAGGGGGCGTGCCAGATGAAGAAGGGTTTTTTAGCGGCTTTGGCGTCATTGAGGAACGCGCGAACATCATCGATGCCTTTGCGTGAGACTTTGAGGCCAGCGTCACCGTGGCGACCGCCGCGTTTGGGGTCGGCGTGGGTCATGGCGTGGGTGAAGCCTGAGCTTTGAGGGGTGGACTCCCACCATTTTCCGGTTTGTAGCGAGAGGTAGCCTTTTTTTGTAAGCTCGGAGGCAAGTCCCTTGCATTGCTTGAACTGATCGTAGAGCTGCTGATGGAGTTTAGCGCCTTCGGGATTTTTTCGTGATGCCTTTTTACCGTTGGGTCCATTGAGGTCGTTGCCTGTGATGCCGTGTTGATGAGGGTAGAGACCAGTGAAGAGTGAGGCTAAGGATGGCCGGCAGAGAGGAGCAGGAACGTAGCCGCGGGTGTAGGTCAGTGACTCGGCAGCAAGTTTATCAAGGTGTGGAGTTTCTATCTGTTTGTGGCCGATGAAGCTGTAGTCGTTCCACGACTGGTCGTCGGAGAGAATGAGGATGATGTTTGGAGGTGCGGCATGCAGGGTAGCAGTTGTGAGCGCGAGTAAAACGAATTTGAGAGTGTTCATTGCTGGTGCAGATTAGAATAGTGTTTGGGTGGGTGCAAGGTCTGACATTATGGTTCATCAAAAATTATGATAAGATAGGTCTTTTATGCTCAGGAAGTGGTGTCTAGTTTGTGCGCATGACGGACATTGAAATTGCCCAGAAAAATGAGATGGAGCGTATTGCTGAGCTTGCGAAGGAGAAATTAGGTATATCCGATGAGCACCTAGAGCCATACGGACACTATAAGGCGAAGGTTTCACTCGATTACCTCGAATCATTGAAAGACAGGCCAGACGGCAAACTCATCCTTGTTACAGCTATATCGCCAACGCCTGCTGGTGAGGGTAAAACCACGACGAGTGTCGGGCTTACCGATGGAATGAATCGCATTGGAAAGAAAGCTGTGGTTTGTCTGCGTGAGCCATCACTCGGGCCATGTTTTGGTATGAAGGGAGGTGCAGCAGGTGGTGGTTACGCTCAAGTGGTTCCTATGGAGGATATCAACTTACACTTTACGGGTGATTTTCATGCGATTGGATTAGCGAACAACTTGCTCGCTGCGTTGGTGGATAACCACATTCATCACGGTAATGTATTAGAAATTGATGTTCGCCGTGTGGTGTGGCGTAGGGTGGTAGATATGAATGACCGCGCACTGCGTCAAATCACGGTGGCTCTTGGTGGGCTAGGTAATGGATATCCGCGCACCGATGGTTTTGACATCGTGGTGGCATCGGAGGTGATGGCGATTTTCTGTCTATCAACATCAATTCAAGAACTCAAAGATCGCTTGGGTAATATCATTGTAGGATACACCCGAACGAGAAAACCGATTCGTGCGCGTGACCTAAATGCTCATGGGTCGATGACAGTGCTTCTGAAAGATGCTTTTAAACCGAACCTAGTGCAAACGCTTGAGGGGAACATGGCATTCATTCACGGTGGTCCATTTGCGAACATCGCTCATGGGTGTAACTCTGTTATTGCTACTAAATCAGCGCTTAAATTGGCTGACTATGTGGTCACGGAGGCTGGATTTGGTGCTGATCTTGGTGCTGAAAAATTCATTGATATTAAGTGCCGAAAGTCGGGGCT